>CACAQQ010000011.1 GCA_902534675.1 uncultured Prochlorococcus sp. | reverse complement strand
CAACGGAGGATTTGCTGAATGAAGTTTAAATTTTTACACTTACATTTACACGGTCTTATACGCTCTAAAAATCTTGAATTAGGTAGGGATGCAGATACAGGAGGGCAAACACAATACGTATTAGAGTTAATTAAAAGTTTGGCAAATACTTCAGAAGTTGATCAAGTAGATTTAGTTACTCGTTTAATTAACGACCCTAAAGTAGATCATGAGTATTCTCAAGAAGAAGAATTTGTAGAACCTGGAGTTAGAATTTTAAGATTCAAATTTGGACCTAATAAATATTTAAGAAAAGAATTGCTTTGGCCTTATTTAGATCATTTAACTGAAAAACTGACTTCTTACTATAAAAAAAACAAAAAGCCTAATTTCATTCATGCACATTATGCAGATGCTGGTTATGTAGGAGTTAAACTAAGTAAATCCCTAAACGTTCCTCTTATTTTTACTGGTCATTCTCTCGGAAGAGAGAAAAAAAGGAAATTGCTTGATACTGGTTTAAAAAATAATCAAATAGAAAAACTTTATTTTATAAGTAAAAGAATTGAAGCAGAAGAAAAAGCATTGAAATCTGCAGATATTGTCGTTACAAGCACTAAACAAGAGTCAGTATATCAATATTCCCAATATTCTTCTTTTTCACCTCATAAAGCTAAAGTTATTCCGCCAGGTGTTGATCATAATAAATTTCACCATATTCACTCGACAACAGAGACAGCTGAAATTGATAACATGATGAAACCTTTTCTCAAGGATTCTTCCAAACCTCCATTTTTGACTATTTCTAGAGCTGTACGAAGAAAAAATATTCCATCTTTGATCGAAGCGTATGGAAGATCTGAAAAATTAAAAAGAAAAACTAATTTAATTTTGATTTTGGGTTGTAGAGATAGTACTTCAAAACTTGACCCTCAACAAAAAGATGTTTTCAATAATATTTTTGAAACAATTGATAAATATAATTTGTATGGAAAGGTAGCTTATCCAAAAAAACATCTTCCAAGTCAGATTCCTGCTTTATACAGGTGGGCTGCTAGCAGAGGTGGCGTATTTGTAAATCCAGCTTTAACAGAGCCTTTTGGTTTAACTCTTCTTGAAGCTTCTTCATGTGGATTACCAATAATATCAACAAATGACGGAGGGCCTAAAGAAATTCGTTTAAAATGTGAAAATGGACTTCTAGTGGATGTTACTAATATTGATGAGTTGAAAGTTATTCTTGAAAAAGGAATATCAAATAGTGATCAGTGGAAAATATGGAGCAGAAATGGAATTGAGGGTGTTCACAGGCACTTTAGTTGGAACACTCATGTACGCAATTATTTATCAGTACTTACCGAAGAATTTTTAGGTTCAACTAGTTATTCTTCATCTGACATTAAACAAAGTTGTTTAAAAGGAACTTCCTCACTTATAAAACCCCATTGATCAAAAACCTTAGGATCAGGGTGGAGAATTAGTTGATTATTTTGAGTTTTCTTTAGTTTAAAGCCCTTCTTAGATAGTTTTTTCATTAAGTTAGCAGTTTCTTCAAATCTTGATGCCATTGCATCAAGACTTGAGCAGTCACTTGTTAACCCATTATCTTTCCAAGTAAAAAAATTCATAACAAATTTTTTAAAGATTGATTTTTAAAACTATACCTAAAATTACAAGTAAAATGTTGATTTTCCAAAAATTTTCAACTATTTTTTGTTCCCTCACTCCCATAAGTTCAAAGTGGTGGTGTAGTGGAGCCATTAAAAATATGCGTTTACCTCTATGAAATAATTTTTTTGTAATTTTAAAAAACCCTACTTGAATCATTACTGATAACGATTCAATAATAAATATTCCTGAGAAAATAGATAAGGTAAAAATGCTATTGGTTAATAACGCTATAGAACCCATAATTGCTCCTATACTTAGAGATCCGGTATCACCCATAAATATTTTTGCAGGATAACTATTGTATTTGAGAAAACCTAAGCATATTCCTGACATCGAAAAACATAAAATGCTAAAAACAAAAAGTTCTTGCTGTTGTTTCAGTAATATTTCTGTTCCTAATCCATAAAAGACAATCCCACTGCATCCAGCTGCTAATCCATCTAGTCCATCAGTCAAATTTACTGAATTACTTATGCCGACAAGTACTAAAAAAGAAACTGGCAATATGAAAATATTCATATTTATTCCCCAGGAGTCAGAAATTGTAATTAATGGACTGATTAAATTTTTTTCGTAGGCTAACAATATAAAAATTATTGAGATGACACTTTGTAAGATTAATTTCTCTTTTGTTTTTAAACCTGTGTTCTCTTTTTTTTTAATGCTTAAATAATCATCTAAAAATCCTGTAATAAAGAAACCAAAAATAGTAAGTAATAAAAGAATTAATTTTAGAGAACCTAAATTGATAGTTATTATTAAAAGCAAAATTAAAAAAGGGATTATCATAAAAATCCCACCCATTGTTGGTGTATCACTTTTTTTAAAGTGATTAGCTGGGCCTTCATTTCTAATATTTTGAAGTAAATTAAATTTTTTGATAATCTTTAGACCATTTTTCGTTGTAAAAATAGAAATAAAGAAGAATAATATGTAAACTCCTGTAAAAATAAAATTATTAAAAAAATAGGAGGTAACTATTAAAGCAAAAGTATTTAATATAAATAAAGATTCAAAGTTAAACTTTTTAATCTTCCCAATCATCTTCTGAAGAGTCTTCTTCCATTTTATAATCTTCTTTTTCTCCCATAAGTGCTGAAAGCTCTTCTTCTTCTATTGTACTAAACTCTTGTGAATCTCCATCTTTTTCAGTTACAAGCCTTCCTGTATTTTCAAGCCAAGATAGTAGATCTGGCTCATCCCTTAATGGTAAAACTGGAGCTGGATCCTCTCTGTGATAGCAACTTAAAGCTGGATTAACTTCAGAAATATCTTTTAATCTATTTATTAGTTTATTTGAGTCCATTACAGATGAAAATCCCTACATATAGAATAATACAAGATAATGCACTCGAAAAACTTTGTTTGATAAAGGAAACTTAAAATATTTTTTGATTTGTTCTATTTCATTTTTATTGTCTGGCACTTTTAAACTTATTGGACATTTGAATCCAAATGTATTATTAATTAATAATTTTCTTCTCTTGTTACTAGTTTTTGGTCCGGCTCTTTTAGTTACAATAATATTAGTTTTTAATAAGTTTACAAATTCTTAATTAAGTCGAAAATTTAAATTTATGGAGCAAATTTAAATGCAGAAGGTAAAAAAAGTTGTACTAGCCTATTCTGGTGGCGTTGATACTAGTGTTTGTATTCCATATTTAAAGAATAAATATGGCATTTCAGAAGTGGTTACTTTTGTAGCAGATCTTGGCCAAGGCGAGGATTTAGAACTTATTAGGCAAAAAGCTTTAGACTCTGGTGCATCTCAATCAATCGTTGGAAATTTAGTTAGTAGTTTTATTGAGAGATATGCTTTTCCAGCTATTAGAGCAAACGCACTATATTTAGATAAATATCCATTATCTACAGCTCTTGCAAGGCCTTTAATTGCTGAAAATCTTGTAAATATTGCTAGAGAGATTAATGCTGATGCAGTAGCGCATGGATGTACTGGTAAAGGTAACGATCAAGTTCGATTTGATTTGGCAATTAATGCTTTAGGCCCTGATTTGAAAATAATTACTCCTGCAAGGGAATGGAATATGAGTAGGGAAGAGGCAATAGAGTATGGAGAAAAATTTGGTATTCCTGCACCAGTATCAAAAAAATCACCATACTCGATAGACGTTAACTTACTTGGTAGGAGTATTGAAGCTGGAATTTTAGAAGACCCGATGCAAGAAGCACCTGAAGATATATTTGCGATGACATCATCAATTGATAATTCACCTGATTCTCCTCAAGATATAGAAATTATTTTTAAAAACGGGTTTCCAGTTGGAATTAATGATGAATTTTTAACTCCAGTAGAGATTATTCAAAAAGCTAATGATCTTTCAGGTAAATATGGTTTCGGAAGAATAGATATGATTGAAGATCGAGTAGTAGGTATTAAAAGTAGAGAGATTTACGAAACACCTGGCCTATTACTTTTAATCAAAGCTCACAAAGAATTAGAGAGCATTACATTAAACCCAGATGTTTTCGATTTTAAAGGAATAGTGGAAAAAAAATGGGGTCAATTAGTTTACCAAGGTTTTTGGTTTGGACCTCTTAAAGATAGTTTAGATGCATTTATTTCATCGACTCAAACTTCAGTTAATGGAAGAGTAAAGATCAGACTTTATAAGGGGAACGCAATAGTAATTGGGAGAATGTCTGAAAATAATTCACTTTATAGGGAAGATTTGGCAACTTATAGCAAAGACGATGTTTTTAATCATTCTTTAGCGGAGGGTTTTATTTATATGTGGGGTATGTCTAATAAAATATGGTCTGAGTTAAATTCAAAAAGAAAAGATTAATATTTAAGATTCTGCATTTTCTTTGGTTTCAGTATCATCTTTTCCTGAAGTTGAAGTTTCTTTGCTTACTACTGGTTGTTTTTCCTTAGATTCAACTTTAGTTTCTAAATTTTTTTTATCATCTGCTTGAGTTGAACTCTTAGAAGAAGGTCTTGGAGTCGGCAAAGGCCCTTCTTGTTTAACGGTCATATATCTTATAACATCTTCACTAAGTCTCATTGCTTTTTCAATTTTGAAAATATGTTGTCCATCACCTTGATGACTTAGTTGGACGTAAATACCTTCTCTATGTTTAGCTATTTGATAGGCTAATCTTCTTTTACCCCTCATTTGACTGTCGAGGATTGCACCTCCAAATTCTTCTAGAAGTTTATTGTATTTATCAATGTGGTTAGTTACCTCATCTTCCGCAATATCTGGGCGGAGGATGTACATTGTTTCGTAATAAGATTGTTGATCGTTCATAATTTCAGACAAGGTCTTTGGCTCATAATATTGAAGTAATGAGCGTCTGTTCACCTTTAACGATACATCATGATGTGCAGTTCCTTGAAAATTAGCATCATTTATTTTGAAGATAATTGTTGAGTGCGTCATTCATAATATGAAAAGGCACTTCTAAGCCATTTGTCCAAAATGATAATGATTTCAATCCCTGAGCAACAAGCATTTGCAAACCATCGATAGTCATGCAACCTTTGTTGGCGCTTAATTTCAACAGGTGAGTTGGAGAAGGACTATAGATTAAATCATAAACAATTGTTTTTGAGTTAAGAGATCTCCAAAAAGACTCTCCATATGGCAATACATTCATTTCATGTTTAGCTGTTTTCATTCCTACTGGTGTTGTATTTACAATTAAATCTGCTTCTTCAATTAAATTTTGAGCTTGATTATCATTACTTAACAAACCCTGAAGTTCAATTTGATTTTCAAAATTTTTTATTAATTCATCTAGTGATGATTTGTTCCGTGATACTACTGAAATTCTTGAAAGATTTAAATTTATTAATCCTTGAATAACAGATCGTGCTGCTCCGCCTGAGCCAAGAACAATAGATTGCTTTTTTGTTAAGTTTAATGTTTTTAAAGGATAAATAAATCCTTCTACATCTGTATTTGTTGCGCTCCATTCTTTTTCGGAATTTAATTTTAGAGTATTAATTGCTTTTAGTTTGCTTGCAATAGGGGAAATTTCACTACATAGTTTAAATACTTTTTCTTTATGGGGGATTGTAATATTTAAACCTTTGCAATTAATTTTTTTCAAAGAATTCAGAACTAATTCTAGATCTTCATCTTTGCAAGGTATAGCAATATAAATTAAATCTAGGCCTAAATATTGAAGGGCAGCATTTTGCATAATCGGTGATAAGGAATGGCTTACTGGATTGCCGATTAATGCAATAAAAGATGTTTTACTTGAAATCATTTTTAGAAATTTTTTCTTAAAAAATTACGACCTGTTCGGGAACCACACCCCGTCTTTGAGTAACAATAAGGTCGCCGATGAACGATTATGGAGAATATTAAATATGAGAATTTACCCATGGGTAAGGTTGTAGGAATCGATTTAGGAACAACTAATAGTTGTGTCGCTGTTATGGAAGGTGGTAAACCTACTGTAATAGCAAATGCTGAGGGTTTCAGAACTACTCCATCAGTTGTTGCATATACAAAAAATCAAGATCAGCTTGTTGGACAAATAGCAAAAAGACAAGCTGTTATGAATCCTGAAAATACTTTTTATTCTGCAAAGCGTTTTGTTGGTAGAAGAGTCGATGAAGTTAATGAAGAATCTAAAGAAGTGAGTTATTCTGTCGAAAAATCTGGCTCTAGTGTTAAATTAAAGTGTCCTGTTTTAGATAAGCAGTTTTCTCCTGAAGAAGTAAGTTCTCAAGTTTTAAGAAAGTTAGCAGATGATGCGGGTAAATACCTCGGAGAAAAAGTTACACAGGCTGTAATTACAGTTCCAGCTTATTTTAATGACTCTCAAAGACAGGCCACTAAAGATGCAGGGAAGATTGCAGGTTTAGAAGTTTTAAGAATAGTCAATGAGCCAACTGCTGCAGCTTTAGCATATGGTTTGGATAAAGAAAATGAAAAAATTCTTGTTTTTGACTTAGGGGGAGGAACATTTGATGTTTCAGTTATTGAAGCTGGTGATGGAGTTACTGAAGTTCTTTCTACATCTGGAGATACTCATCTTGGGGGAGATGATTTTGATAGGTGTATCGTAGATCATTTAGCCAGTACTTTTAAATCAAATGAGGGGATTGACCTTAGACAAGATAAACAAGCTTTACAAAGGCTAACTGAAGCAGCAGAAAAAGCAAAAATTGAACTTTCAAATGCTACGCAAAGTGAAATAAACCTACCTTTTATCACAGCGACTCCTGAAGGTCCGAAACATTTGGATTTGAATCTAACTCGAGCAAAGTTTGAGGAATTAGCCGCTTCCTTAATTGATAGATGCAAGACTCCGGTTGAGAGAGCCATAAGTGATGCAAAAATTTCTACTAGTGAAATTGATGAGGTTGTAATGGTTGGAGGCTCATCTAGAATACCGGCTGTTTTAGATTTAGTTAAAAAAATTATTGGTAAAGATCCAAACCAAACTGTTAATCCTGATGAGGTTGTAGCTGTTGGCGCTGCGATTCAGGGAGGAGTTTTAGCGGGAGAAGTTAAAGATATATTATTGCTTGACGTTACTCCACTTTCTTTGGGTGTAGAGACTTTAGGGGGAGTAATGACAAAAATGATAAATCGAAACACTACAGTTCCTACAAAAAAATCTGAAACATATTCAACTGCAGTTGATGGTCAAACAAATGTGGAAATTCACGTATTGCAGGGTGAAAGAGAAATGGCCTCTGATAACAAAAGCTTAGGAACTTTTAGATTGGATGGTATACCTTCAGCTCCTAGAGGTGTTCCGCAAATTGAAGTTACATTTGATATTGATGCAAATGGTATTCTTAGTGTTACTGCTAAAGATAAAGGAAGTGGTAAAGAGCAAAGTATTTCTATTACTGGTGCATCTACTTTATCCGATAATGAAGTTGAAAAAATGGTAAAAGATGCTGAATCAAATGCATCCGCGGATAAAGAAAAAAGAGAAAAAATTGATTTAAAAAACCAAGCTGAAACACTTGTATATCAGACAGAAAAGCAACTTGGTGAGTTGGGGGATAAAATTGATGCTGCAGCCAAGTCTAAGGTTGAAGAAAAAAGCAATGCTTTAAAAGAGGCAACATCAAAAGAAGATTATGAATCAATGAAAAAACTTCTTGAAGAGCTTCAACAAGAACTTTATGCAGTTGGTTCATCTGTTTATCAGCAACCCGGAAATCAGCCCCCTGCACCTGGCGGTCCTGATCAGAATGACTCAAATGACAAAGGTGGAGATGATGTTATTGATGCAGACTTTACTGAAACAAAAGATTAAGAAAGGTAATTTTTAATCTCATTAGCAACCCATTTAGAACAAGCTGGGGCTAGTAAAATCCCATTTTTATAAAAACCTGTACATATAATCAGTCCATTTTCTAAATTTTTCATTATTGGTGAAGGCTCTCCATCGGGTCTTGATCTAATACCAAACCATTTTTTTGAGATTTTACCTTTGGTAAGCCAACTTGGTTTTTTATCGAGAAAATTTGTAAGTTTTTCGAATGTATTTTCTTCTGGGTTAGTACTATATTCGTCAGTTGATCCAATAATTAGTCTATTTTTTGATTTTGGAATTATATTTTTACCATTTATATTGAATTGTTTAGGTAGCGATAATAAATCAACCTCTGGATCATTTATATCAATTTCCATAGCTTGACCCAAGACAGGCTTTAATTTGATGTTGTGAGGTATGTTATCTATTAAATCAACTGCTTTAAGTGAATTGCACAAAATAACCATATCTGATTTAATGTTTTCATTATTTCTTGTTGTAGAAATCCATTGATTGTTTGCTTGTTTGATTTTTATTATTTCTCCTTCTGAAAAATTGATTTTTTTATGCCTTAGATATTTATCTAATGTTTGCAGTAAAGAAAAAGGATTGATTCTTCCATCTTTGAAGGAGATCATTCCTTTTAAATTTTGTGTTTGGAAGGCTTTATTTATATTCTTGATAAATATTGAATCTCTTTCTAAAATTTGTAAGTTTTGATCATTAATTTCATAAATAAATTTCTCTAATTTTTTAAATTCTTCTGCATTAGTAGTTAGTTGTATTAATGGTTTTTCGATATTTAATTCACTATTAAATTTTTGTAAGAATGTAATCCATTGTGGCCATAATTCAATGCTTTGTTTCCTTAGATCCCAGCTTCTACCTCTTCTTTTTTGATACATATTTCCCATTAGTAAGCCTAAAGCTGCATAGCTACTATTTTGGAGTTCAGTTGGATCTATTATCGTTATCTGGAAACCTAATTCTGATAATTCTAAGGCGTTAAATTTTCCAATGATCCCTGATCCAATAATAACTATGTGTGCTTTTTGAAAATTTTCTTTTAAGCTTTTCATTGATATATTAGATATACTTGCTTATTTGACTTAATAGTTAAAGATTTTTTGGAACATCCTTCAATTATATTCAAAATTGTTTGTCCCGATCGTCCTGGTCTTGTAAGTTTACTTACAAGTTGGATTTCAAATTACGGAGGCAACATAAAACATTCTGATCATCATACAGATCAAGATGCAGGATTGTTTCTTAGTCGAATTGAATGGAATAGTAACAATGCCTCTTTTAATAGAGAAGAAATTTATAAAGAATTTGAAAAAATTGCAGATGCAGTAAATGGAAAATTTAACGTAAATTATTCTGATGAAATTCCAAATGTTGCTATTTTTGTGAGTAAACAAAATCATTGTTTGATTGATTTACTTTGGCGAGTAAGAAGTGGAGAACTCAACATGAAAGTCCCGTTAATAATTTCAAATCATTCTGATCTTGAAAATATTGCAAATGACTTTAATGCAAGATTTGTTCATATCGATACTTTTAAAACTGATAAATCTATTGTTGAAGATCAATTTTTAAATTTAATAAAAGAATATGAAATTGATCTTGTTGTGTTAGCCAAATATATGCAAATTTTGAGTGACTCTTTTTTAAAAAAGTTTTCTTCAATAATAAATATCCACCATTCTTTCTTACCTGCATTTAAGGGCGGGCAACCATATCATCGAGCTTGGAAGAGAGGTGTTAAATTAATCGGTGCTACTGCTCACTATGTTACTGAAGATCTTGATGAAGGCCCGATAATTGAGCAATGCACAGTTAATGTAAGTCATAGGGATGAAGTTGATGATTTGATTAGAAAAGGAAGAGATATTGAAAGAATGGCTTTAGCAAGAGCAGTTAGATTACATCTGAATCATCAAGTATTTGTTTATAACAGCAAAACTGCTGTTTTTGATTGAAGATAGATTCTTAGTCTTCTAATTCTATTTGTATTTGTCTTTCATAAATTGATTCTTCATTAAAAGCTCTTGCTATCAAGAAACTTGCAATGCAGCTTATTAACACAGGTTTCATTATTAATAAATTTTTTGTTAAAGCAAAAGCTAAAAACATTGCTGTTATTGGTGTTCGCGAACATCCTGCTACGAAAGCTCCCATTCCAGCAAAAATGTATGTACTTGGTGCATGTCCTGTTGCAATTTCCACCCAGCTCCCTATTATTAGTCCTATTGACCCTCCTAAAGTAAGCATTGGATAAAATAATCCTCCAGGAGCTCCAGATGCTGCAGCTAAACCTGTCGTGACAAATAATACTAAAACTGCTAATAAAGCAATTCCAATACTTGTATTTTGTTCAGCTATTATCTTTTGTAATTCATCTAAATTATGAAATGTACTGGGTAAACAAGAATAGATACTTCCTAAAATAAGTCCACAGATACTCATTTTTAAAACAAATTTATTTTTATACCACTTTTTCCCAAGATTTTGCATTAACAAAACAAATCTGCTGTACAATTCTGCAAATATTCCAATAATTATTCCTAGTAAAACTAGGTAAATAAAATCTATAGGTAAGAAAAAAACTGATGGGTCATATTCTTTTTGGATTAAAAATCCTAGGTTAAAATCAAAGCCTCCTGCTTTAGGATCTAAACCCAAGGCTTGAATAATATCAGCAGATGAATCTGCAATGAAAGTTGTGATTAGTACCAGTAGCAAAATTACTGGTCTAGCAGAGTTTAATAACTCTTCTATTGCATAGATAAATCCTCCTAATGGGGCGCTAAATACTGCTGCTATTCCAGCACCACCACCTGCAGCCACTATTACTCTTCTGAAAGCTGTAGGAGCTTTGAGCCACTTGGCCATTTGCCAAGCTACTGACCCTCCCATTTGAACTGATGGACCTTCCGGACCCAAAGGGAATCCACTACCAATAGCAATAATTCCTGATATGAGCTTTACTAATCCTACTTTTATATTCATTGGAACTTTTTTATGCCTTAAGAAACCCATGATTTGACTCACACCTGAACCTTTTGCAGCAGGTGCTATATTTTTGATCAAATATCCAGCAATTGCTCCTCCAAGAGCTCCAAATATAGGTAAGACTGCAATAGATGGGAATTGGTCTAATAATGCTAATCTCCAATTATTAATAAAGTAAATTCCAGTTTTAAAAAATATGCTTGTAATTGAGGCCCCCAAACCTGTTAATAAAAGCGAAAATACAACGACTAGAGATCTTTGTTTTAATAATTTTTTGATGGTACGAGAAGAATTATTACTTGTTTTTTGAATATTATCTTTTATAAAGTTTGGCATAGTCCATGATTACTTTGACAAGCTGAAATCGTTTATTTCATCAAATTGAAGATAACGATAAAGTTCTTCTGAATATGGATTAATTTTATTTTTAGTAATATCCTGATATTCTTCTATTTCAGGTATTCTTCCAAGCAGTGCGCAAACTGCTGCTAGTTCTGCACTCCCTAAAAATACTTGCGCATTTTTGCCAAGTCTATTATCAAAATTTCTTGTACTTGTTGAAAATACTACAGAACCTTCATCTACTCTAGCTTGATTTCCCATACATAAAGAACAGCCCGGCAACTCTAATCTTGCACCACAATCTTCGAATATCTTATAATAACCTTCAGCTTTTAGAGTTTCTTCATCCATTTTTGTTGGTGGACAAATCCATAACTTAGCTTTTATATTTTGTACGCCTTCAAGAACTTTCGCAGCTGCCCTGTAGTGACCAATATTTGTCATGCAAGAACCTATAAAAACCTCGTTAATATTTGTATTTGCAACATCAGTGATTTCTTTTACATTATCTGGATCATTAGGGCAAGCAACTATAGGTTGTGTTACTTTTGCTAAATCAATTTCAATGATTTCTTCATACTGAGCGTTTGAATCTGGTTGAATTAATGATGGTTTTTTTAACCAGTGTTTCATATCATTTATTCTTCTTGAAATCGATTTTGAATCTTCATAATCGCTTTCGATCATTTTTTCTAGCAGGCAAATATTGCTTCGTAAGTATTCTTGAACAGTTTCTTGTGATAAAAGTATTGTGCTCCCAGCGCATGAGCGTTCTGCAGTAGCATCAGTAAGTTCAAAAGCTTGTTCAAGTTTTAGGTTTGGTAATCCCTCAATCTCCATAATTTTCCCATTAAATATATTTTTCTTATTTTCTTTTTCAACTGTTAAGAGGCCTTTTTTAATTGCGAACAGGGGGATTGCATTTACTAAATCTCTAAGAGTAATTCCTGGTAGTAATTCTCCCTTAAATTTAACCAGCACAGATTCTGGCATATTTAATGGCATTGATCCTATTGCTGCGGCAAAGGCAACAATGCCAGAACCTCCAGGAAATGAAATGCCGAGAGGAAATCTTGTATGACTATCTCCACCGGTGCCAACAGTATCAGGGAGAAGCATTCTGTTAAGCCAACTATGAATTATGCCATCTCCAGGTTTAAGAGCCACTCCACCTCTTTGAGATATAAAATCAGGTAATTCTTTATGGGTAATTAGATCTACTGGTTTGGGATATGCAGCTGTATGACAAAAACTTTGCATCACTAAATCTGCAGTGAATCCTAAACAAGCTAGTTCTTTGAGTTCATCTCTTGTCATTGGCCCAGTAGTATCTTGACTCCCAACTGTGGTCATAATTGGCTCACAGGTCATTCCAGGCCTAATACCATCAAGACCGCATGCTTTCCCTACTATTTTTTGAGCTTGTGTAAAGCCTGAATTACTTTTTGTTGGATTTTGTGGTCGTATAAATATTTCACTCCATTGATAATCTAATTTGTTTCTAATTTTGTCCGTAAGTGATCTCCCAATCATAAGATTAATTCTGCCGCCAGCTTGAATTTCATCAGTAAGAGTTGATGGATACAAGTTGAATTTGCTTATTAATTCTTCAGTATTCGTTTCTTTCTCAATTTTTCTAATAATGCCTTCATAAGGATATATTTTGATAATATCTCCTGTTTCCATATGAGATACGTCGGCTTCTATAGGTAATGCTCCTGAATCTTGTGCAGTATTAAAGAAAATAGGCGCTATCTTGCTACCAATTATTATTCCACCTGTTTTTTTGTTTGGCACAAAAGGGATATCTTCGCCTATATGCCAAATTAGTGAATTAATAGCAGATTTTCTAGAACTTCCTGTTCCAACAACATCACCAACATATGCTATTGGTAAATTTTGTTTTTTTAAATTGTCAAGAATCTTTATTCCATCTGGTTTTTTAAATTCCAACATAGCCAATGCGTGCATTGGTATATCTGGGCGTGTAGTAGCATGTACAGCAGGAGATAAGTCGTCTGTGTTTGTTTCCCCATCAACTTTAAATACTAAACAAGTAATTTCTTTCTCTAAAACTTTTTTATTTTTGAACCATTCTGCATTTGCCCAACTATCTATTACCTCTTTTGCATAAATATTATTTTGAGATAATTCATAAATTTCATTAGATGAGTCGTAAACAAGAATAATATTTTTTAAAACTTCTGCTGCTTTTTTAGCTAGTAAACTATTTTCTCCTTTAAGAATTTCAACCAGAGAATTTACATTATATCCGCCAATCATTGTGCCAAGAATTTCAATTGCTTTTTGAGGATTTATTGATTTGCAATATTTTTCGGAATCAACAATAGCTGTAAGCCAGCTTGCTTTTACATATGCAGCTTCATCAACTCCTGGTGGTACTCTATTTATTAACAAATCAAGTAAATATGATGAATCGTAATTACTATCTTGTTCTAATAATTTTGTAACACAATTTGTTTGCTCAGCATTTAAAGGTAAAGGTGGTATTCCTTTGGCAGCTCTTTCAGCTACATGATCCGCATAATCTTTTAGCAATGTTTCCAAATTCTTCATTAGTAAGGTTGAATGCCTAATCTATTGTTATTTTTAATATTGAAAAGGAGAGTATTCATAAATGCTTTTTTAAATATTCAAACTTCTTAATTAATCAATGACGTCATCATCAAATAATACAGCTTTGGAAAAGACATCAGATTTACATGTTGTTGAAACACGTCCATTAATACCTCCAAGCAGATTACATAATGATATACCTTTAGATCACACCTCTGCTAATACAGTATCTAAAACAAGAAGATCGATACAAAACATTTTGCATCATAATGATCAAAAGCTTTTAGTTATTGTTGGTCCATGTTCAATTCATGATCTAGAGGCTGCAAAAGAATATTCCCAATACATACATAATTTTCGAGAACTTTATAAAGATAAATTAGAAATAATCATGAGAGTATATTTTGAGAAACCAAGAACAACTGTTGGTTGGAAGGGACTTATAAATGATCCGCATCTAGATGATTCTTATGATATTAATACTGGTTTAAGAAGGGCAAGAAGTTTGCTTTCATATCTCGCAACTCATGGAATACCCTCTGCTACAGAATTACTAGATCCAATTGTTCCTCAATATATTGCTGATTTGATAAGTTGGACAGCTATAGGGGCAAGGACTACTGAGAGCCAAACTCATAGGGAAATGGCATCAGGATTATCAATGCCTATTGGCTTTAAAAATGGAACGGATGGTTCTTTTAATACAGCAATAAATGCAATGCAGTCAGCTTCTAAATCTCATCATTTCTTAGGTGTAAATGATAATGGAATGGCTTCTATTGTTAACACTACTGGAAATCCAGATGGTCATATAGTTTTAAGAGGCGGCTCAAAAGGTCCAAATTTTGAAAGTCAACATGTTCAAAAAATTTCAGCTGAATTAAAGCAATCTAATCTTCCTCATAAAGTTATGATTGATTGCAGTCATGGAAATTCCGACAAAGACTTCCGAAAACAGTCTGAAGTGTTAAAAAATGTAGCTTTACAAGTAAGTAATGGTGAAAAAAACATTTTAGGAGTAATGCTTGAAAGTCATTTGAAGGAAGGTAATCAAAAACTTTTAAAAAAAGAAGATCTTGAGTTTGGCAGAAGCATTACAGATGCATGCATAGATATTGATACAACGAGAGAATTACTCTCTATCTTATACAATTCACTTAATTAGTTATAAAAAAATTAAAAAATAATGCTGACGAAATTGGAACAATGAAATTATCTATCCCTAAAACACTAAATTGTTCGAGCAAAGTCGCCAAAAAAGCTATAGTAATATAATTTAAATTTAAACTATTTTGTTGAACGTATCCTATTGAGCAAACTACTATCAAGCTTGTTAAAAACATTGTTGTGGTACCAAAAAATGATTTTTTTTGTTTAAAAAAAATCCAACTCTTTGAGTTAAAGCTTTTTCCTATTAACCCAGCTAATCCATCACCAAAAGTCATAATAAAAAATCCAGTAATTAATGCATATGGATTTTTATCCCAAAAAAGATAAATCAAAATAAATAAACTTAGACAATAAAATAATGTTCCATAACTCTTTCTCTCAACATCTTCAATTGTTGGAAATAATTTATAGGTGTAATTGATTAGAACCATTAACGAAACAATTCCTGTAAAAATAAGAGCTGAATTTTGATCAATTTTTAAAAATTGTGCAATTGGTATCAATGGTCCTACTCCAATATGTATTATTTTTCTGACGATTTCTCTGCTATCTTTATTGTTTTTTTTAAAAACTATTGATAATAAAAAAATTGAAAATAAATATAATAAAATTACAGTAAATCTTATCAATTTTATTAAGCTGCTTTTTGATGAGTTG
Organism: uncultured Prochlorococcus sp.; assembly: GCA_902534675.1. Taxonomy (GTDB): domain Bacteria; phylum Cyanobacteriota; class Cyanobacteriia; order PCC-6307; family Cyanobiaceae; genus Prochlorococcus_A. The sequence goes on along the minus strand of CACAQQ010000011.1, from coordinate 14,401 downwards.
TCATTACTCTAAGTTTCAATATTGCTTTCGCTTCTAATTGCCTTACTCTTTCTCGTGAAACATTAATCTGTCTTCCTATCTCTGCCAATGTTAATGGTTCTTCACCATCTAGGCCAAATCTGAGCTTCATGATTTTTTGTTCTCTTTCATTTAATTGAGAAAGCCAAGTTCCTAAATGCTCTTTTTGAATAGTTCTATCCATACCTTCCATGGGCTCTTCACAGTTTGGATCAGGTATAAGTTCGCCAAGAGTACTTCGGTCTTCTTCGCCTCTTGCATGAGCATCTAGAGAGGCGCATGGGGCACTTTGAGAGATTAAATCTTCTAAATCTTTTTGATCTATTCCCATCTCAGTTGCCATTTCTAATCTGGTAGGTTGTCTACCAAATTTATGTGATAATTCTCTAGAAACCCTCCTCATTTTAGATAGTTTTTCACTTATGTGGATAGGTAAACGGATTGTTCTTGCACTGTTATCAATAGCTCTAGTCATTCCTTGCCTAATCCACCAGTAAGCATAAGTTGAGAATTTATATCCCATCGCAGGATCGAATTTATCTACAGCTCTCTCTAGGCCAATAGCTCCTTCTTGGACAAGGTCCAACAATTCTAGTCCTTGGTTTTGGTATTTTTTTGCAACAGAGACAACCAGTCTTAAATTAGCTGCCATCATTCTATCTCTAGCTCTTTTGCCAATTTTAATTTGGTAAAGATCCCGTTGATTTCTGTCGCCTTCAGGAATTTGTAGAATTTTTTTCATGTTTTGAACATGATGCGCTAATTCTATTTCCTCTGCTGGAGTTAGAAGAGGTACTCTACCAATGCTACTTAAGTAATAGCCAATAGAATCTGAAGCGAGTCTTCCAGATTTTTTTTGACTTTGTTTTGAAGTTAAACTGGATTTTGTTTTGCGAGACTTGCCCGCAGTGTTTGGTAATCTTGGCTCATCAAAATTATTATCTGAAGAGCTCTTAGCAGATTCCAGAGGGATCCCCATCACCCTGGCCTCCTAAATAATGGATTTTTTAGAAAGCTAGCACTGAAATTGAAATAAAAACTACTTTTACGTTGAAACTTTAAAGACAAAAAAATCTTTTTTTATCATAATTTCTTGAAATCAATTGATATGAATGGCTTTTGTAAAAATAAAAAAAAATTTAAAATATTAAGTATTTTTTTTAAATGTTGTAAAAATCAATATTTTTTATTTTTCTATCAGATCAGTTTGTGAACGATTATTCGCCGAACTTAATGCATATTTTGCGTAAGAACCATCCTCTTGCATTACCCAAGAAAAGTAATCATCCTTAATGTATGTTTGCAAAAGCGCGAATAATTGAGATTTTAGTTCACAATCTTCTATTGGAGTAACAGCCTCTATTCTTCTATCAAGGTTTCGTCTCATCCAATCCGCGCTCCCAATAAATACTTCATGATCATTGTTATTACAAAACCAAAAAATCCTTGAGTGTTCAAGAAAATGTCCAATTATGCTTATAACTTTAATATTTTCACTTAAATTTTTTCTTTCTGGATATAAGCAACAAATACCTCTTATGATAAGACTAATTTTTACACCTGCTTCAGAAGCCAAGTAAAGAAGCTTGATTATTTCTGGGTCTACTAAAGAATTCATTTTTGCAATTATTTCGGCTTTTTTGCCTTCCTCTGCATTTTTAATTTCTCTCTTTATCAAAAGTATAAATTTCTCTCGCATCGATGAGGGAGAAACTAATAACTTTTGATAACATTTTTGTTTAGAAAAACCTGATAAGTAGTTAAATAACTCAAGTAAATCTGATGCAATATCAGGATCAGTTGAAAGTAATCCTAAATCTGTATAAAACTTTGAAGTATTAGAATTATAGTTACCTGTTCCAATATGGAAATAATTCCTTAATCGTCCTTTTTCTTTTCTTACTATTAAGGCAATTTTTGTATGTGTTTTAAATCCTATAATTCCATATACAACATGAATTCCAGCTTGTTCAAGTTGTTTTGCCCATTGAATATTATTGTCTTCATCAAATCTTGCTTTTAGTTCAACAAGAGTCATTACTTCTTTTCCGTTCTCTGCAGCTCTCATTAAAGCTGCAATGATAGGCGAATCCTTTGAAACTCGATATAAAGTAATTTTTATAGCCATTACAAGTGGATCATCAGCCGCTTTGTTTATAAATTCTTCAACAGAAGTTCTAAATAAGTCGTATGGATGATGAAGCAGAATATTTTTTTTTCTAAGTCTATTAAAAATAGAATTGAAATTTTTATTTGAAGGTAAATCTAAATTTTTTAATTTTGGGTGAGTTTTCCCAATTAGCAGATTTTCTTTTAAATCATCTCTATCAATTTTTGTAAGCTGATTTAAATCGTCAACGCCTAAAAAACTTTTGCAAAAGTAAATATACTCTTTTTGTATTGAGATACTTTCAACGAGTAATTTCAGAATATTTTCTGGCATATCCGATTCAACTTCTAATCTAACCACGTCTCCACCTAATCTTCTCTTTTGCAAACTTTGTTCAACTGCCAAAAGAAGATCATCAGCTTCAAGTTCTTTTAATTCTAAATCTGCATCCCTTGTCACTCTAAAAAAAGAATAATTTATACATTCCATCCCATTAAATAAAGTATTAATATTATTCCCAATTAAATCTTCAACACTTATGAAAAAATATTTACTTTCATCACCATGTTGAATAATTTCATTGGGAATTTGAATAAATCTATTTATATTTTTTGTTGGTATTTTTACTCTGACAAACTGATTTTTAGAATCTTCTCCATCCTTTATTAAAGCTGCCAAATTTAGACTTAAATTACTTATAAAAGGAAATGGATGTGCTGGATCAACAACTAATGGAGTTAATAAAGGGAAAATAGATGAAGTAAAGTAGTTATTGCACCAATTTCTCTGATTTTCACTTAGATCCTTATATTTTTTTAAAATTACACCTTTTTCTCTTAATTCATTAATTAATTCATTATTTATATAGTTTTCTTGTTGGTTAGTTAAATTCTTAACTTCTCTATTGATTTTTATTAATTGCTCTTTAGGGGTAAGTCCATCAATACTTTTTTTTGTAATACCTGCTTCAACTTGAGCTTTTAATGAAGCTACCCTTACCATAAAAAATTCATCTAGATTATTACTAAAAATTGAACAAAATTTTACCTTATCTAGGATTTTGTACTCCTTTTCCATACCAGTTAGGAGTACTCTTTTATTGAATTCAATCCAACTTAATTCTCTATTAATAAAAACATCAGACTGGCTTTTCATTAAAATAATTTTGATTTTTGATTGTTAAAAGAATTATTATTTTTACCCTCTGCAATAAGGTATATCATGAAAAGTAAAATAACGGAACCAGCTATAAAAGGTGATTTAGGACCAAAACTATCATAAACCCTTCCTGCCATTGCAATTCCTAAAACTCCTCCAAGACTCTGGAGACCCTGAAGGTTACTTAGAATTGATCCTTGTTTATCAACGTCTAATTTCTTTGATATTAGTGCTCTTAACGTGGGCGTAATTAACCCTGCCCCAACGGCTAAAAATGAAACAGCTGAATAAATATTAATTGTCGCATTTTCTTTTGGAGCAGTTATCAAAAGAGTACATGCCACAAGAATAAAGCCTGATCCGATAAGTGTTAATCGCATTTCGCCAAATTGCTTTACCAGAGGCCCAATTAATCCTCCCTGAACGATAATTGCAATGATTCCTACTACGACAAGAGTTCCACTTGATGCTTTGGTAGTCCAGTTTAAAGATTCTTGAAGGAAAAATATAAGGATATTGGTCAATCCAGTAAAAGCAATAAAGTAAATAAAAAAAGCTAATGATAATTTTTTAATTTTTTCTTCTTTGAAAACTGTAAAAAGAGTTTTTAAAGGGTTTTTTAAAAGAGTTTTTGATTTATTTGAGTCACTATTAGGCTTGGTTTCTGGTAAGTAAAAAAATACAAGGAGAAAATTTATTATAGGAATGATTGAGGCTATCAATACTGGAATAATGAAATTATTATTTGTATTTCTTGCAAAAATTACAACAAAAATATTACCTAAGAAAAAACTTAAACCAAAAGCTACACCAATAAGACCAAATGTTTTTGCTCTTTTTTCAGGGCTTGAAATATCTGCAAGAATTGTTGTTGCAGTAGCTGCAGTTCCTCCACTTAAACCGTCAATTAGTCTCGCCAAGAATAATAAAAATAATGGGATAATAGCTATTGAATTTGACCAATTAAAAAGAACAGTAAAAGATAATATTGATATTCCAATTATTGAGCCTGTTATACAAAAAAGAGTGACAGGTCTTCTGCCGTATCTATCACTCATAAGTCCAATAAAAGGGGAAGCTGTAAATTGAGCTAGTTGGTAAGTGCATGATAATAAGCCATATGTACTAGCTTTAGAGTCAAAAAGTAAAACAAAAGAGGGTAAAATGGGTAACAGTATACTCTCACTTAATCGATCATTTAGAAGAGTGACAAAAGCACTAAGGAGAGTAAATTTTTTGGTTGGTTTCAATAAACTTTCTTTCAAAATATTTACCTTCATTGCAATTAACTTCTACTACCATACTTGTTAATGGAGATTAATGTGCCTGGTATTGTTTATTTAGTTGGGGCAGGTCCTGGTGATCCTGAGCTTTTAACTCTTAAAGCTTTACGTCTAATAAAAAATTGTGATGCATTAGTTCATGATGCTTTAATTCCAGATGAAATAACCAAAGAGGCAGGAAAAAATACAGAAATTTATCATGTAGGGAAAAGAGCTGGAAAGTGTTCTGTACCGCAGGCTGAAACTAATTCTCTCATTTTGAAATTAGCAAAAGAAGGCAAAAATGTTGTAAGGCTTAAAGGGGGAGATCCATTCGTTTTTTCAAGAGGTGGTGAAGAGGTGTCGATTTTAGAAAAAAATGGAATTTCAGTTGAAATCGTTCCTGGTATTACTTCTGGGATAGCTGCCTCCACATATTTTGGTATTCCACTAACCCATAGAGATGCTGCGAGTTCCGTAACTTTCGTCACTGGACATGAGCGTGTAGATAAGGAAAAAAAGACAGTGAATTGGAGAGATTTAGCTAAATCATCAGATAGCTTAGTAATTTTTATGGGTATAAAAAATATTGAATTTATTGTGGAAGAATTAATTCTAGGTGGTTTAGATAAGAATACTAAATGCGCTGTTATTCAAGAAGCTACTTTAAAAAATCAAAAATGTTTGATAGAGAAATTAGATAATCTTCCAAATAAAATCAAAGATAAAGAATTTTTAGCTCCATCAATTATCATTATTGGAAAAATTGTTGAATTTAAGGTTAATAACAATATAACTAAAGTATCTGATGTCTATTTACCAGATATTAATAAAGTTCAACTATATAATAAATCCCAAAAGTAAATTGGATCGAATTTAGGTTTAAGCTTTAAATCATTAACTTGATTAATTTGTCTGCAAGATAAGCTATTAATTGCAACTATTATGTCATCATTTTGGAATTCTGGGGAAATTAATTCTTCTTTTACAATTTTCAATTTTAAAGCTTTAGAAACCATAACCCCCTCTAAACAGCCGCTCTCTTTTCTAGGAGTTATCCATTTATTATTTCTTTTAATTAGAAGATTAAATGTACTTCCACAACAAAGTTCACCTGACGTATTCAAAAGGATAGAATCATCAAATGATTTTTCATTAGCTTCTGTCAAAACTTGTATTGCCTGATTATATGAAAATGTTTTGCATTTACTTATAAGACTGAATTCATTTATTTTTTCCGTTTGACTAATGCAAACGCTTATCGGATTAAAATTTGGTTTGATTCTATAGAACTCAAGCCATAAATTATCAAAATCTTTTGTCTCTGAAGTGCTATCAATTGTGAGTGTTCGACCTTCATTAGTTCCTCGACTATAGTTTATTCTTACTGAAGCAAATTGATCATTTTTGAGCGATAACTTTCTAATTCCATTCTGAATAAGTTGTCTCAAAGTTAATTTATTTATTTTGAGATTAATATTTAAAATCTTGCTACTTTTTTCTAACCTTTTCAGATGTTCATCAAAAAGAATAGGTTTGTTTCCTTTTATCAAAATGGTTTCAAATAGACCATCTGCAAATTTTAATCCTCTATTATTAGCAGCAACAAATATTCTATCAATATCTAACCATTGATCCTTGTGCCAGCCTAATGTTTCAATCATTTTAGTGAATCAATTAACGGTAAAAGTTTCCACTTTAGTTCATTAGTTTCCTCTTCAGGGTTGGAGTCAATAACTATTCCGCAACCAGCATATATATTGATTTTTTTGTCTTTAATTAAAAATGATCTTATTAGTATATTGCTGTCAAACTCTCCATTCCAGTCAAGCTTCAAAAATGAGCCACAGTATGGTCCGCGTTCACATTCTTCTAATTCAAAAAGTCTCTGGCATGATCTTAATTTAGGTGCTCCAGTTATAGACCCCCCGGGCCAACAAGCTTTTAGTAAATCAATCCAGTTCTTTTCTTTTTTTAATTTGCCTCTGATTACTGAAGTTAGATGATGAACTTTTAAGAAACTTTCAAGTTTTAATATTTCTGGCACCATAATACTTCCTGTTTCGCAAACTTTACTTAAATCATTTCTTATTAGGTCAACAATCATAATATTTTCTGCTCTATCTTTTTCGTTCGTTATTAAATCGATAGCATTAAGTGCGTCTTGATTTAAATCCTTATCTCTGGATCTAGTTCCTTTGATAGGTCTTGATTCTACAAAATTTTTATTATTTATTTTTATAAATCTTTCTGGCGAGGTAGATAATACCGCTTCTCTATAATTATCATTATTATTTATTATTATTCCTCCAAAGGGAGCTCTTAATTTCCTTCTTATTTTTAAATAAATATCTAAAGGATTATAGTTTTTGGAAGATTCAATTTCGCATTTAGTTGTTAGGTTTGCTTGAAATATATCCCCTAGGGAAATTAATTTTTTCAATTTTAGAATATTTTTCTGAAATTTTTCAGCCATTTCGTCCAAATTTATTTTTGAAAAATCAAAATTCAAATTTGTTTTAATAATATTTTCTTCTTCAACATTATTTATATTGTTGATTATGTTTTTATAATTCATCAGTTCAGATGAGGTTGTGCCTTCGATAATTATTTCTTTTTTTATTAAATTACATTTAATTATTGGATCATATGATGCAATCCATAAAGTTGCCATATTAGATTTTCGCCATGGGTTTTTGGGTTCTATGTAAACTCCAGCTTCATAACTTAACCATCCTATCCAAAATCCTTTTTCAATATTTTTTAAATTGTTAAATGGATTATTAGTTTTGTCTAAGTTATTGATATCTCTTGATTGGATTATTTTTTTAGGTTTAATTCCTATTATTGACCATTCCCCATTTTCTTTGCCATCACTGTCTAGCCAAGCTAATCCTTTATCTCCGAATTTTTTTGTCAGATGATGCGTAATCAGTGCTGGATCTATCCATTTTTCTAGAATTATTTTCTTTATTTTCATTTTTTATTATTGTTATTAAGCCATTTTTCATAAGCGGCATTTCTAATTCTGCAGCTATCACACTTACCGCATGGTTTTGAATTACCCGAATAACAACTCCAAGTTTTATCTAAAGGGACATGATTAGCAAAAGCTAATTTAATAATTTCCTCTTTGTTTAAATCTAATAGTGGTGTCCAAAGTTTTATTGGATTATTTTCTCTTCCTCTTTTATTGGCTAAATCTGCTAATTCTTGAAATTTTTTAATGTAGTCAGGTCTGCAATCTGGATAACCAGAATAATCTAGTGCATTAACTCCTAATCCTATAAAATCAGCATCTATTGCTTCGGCATAACTAAGTGCAACGGAAATAAATATAGTATTTCTACCTGGAACATAAGTATTAGGAATTTTATTAGTTTGTACTCCTTTTATTGGAATATTTTTTTGAGTATCAGTTAATGACGAGCCTCCCCATAAAGATAAGTCAAGCTTCATGATTTTAAATTCTTCGATATCAAAGTGTTTCGCAATTATTGATGCAGAATTTAATTCTTTTTTATGACGTTGACCGTAGTCAAATGAAAGGCCAAAAATTTTCGCTTCGGATTTTTTTGCGATACCTGTAACTGTAGAAGAATCTAAACCTCCAGATAATAAAACTACTATCGATTTATTTTTAAGAGTCATATGATTTCAATTAATTTTTAAGTATTTGTGAGTTTGAAGGCTCAATTTCCAATCGGGGTTATTTTTAACGAAATCAATAGCAAGAGAAAAACCATTCGCATTGTTCCATGCTGGCTGTAAATAAAAAATTTTATCTTCTTTTTTTACGCCATCTTCGCTTTTAGAGAGTTGATATTGTTTTAAAGTTTCTTTTTTTATTTCAATAGCAAATTCAATATCTTCTATTTTATTTATGATTATTTTTATTTCATTACAGTTTTTTAAAAAATAATTTTTTGGAGGTGAGTGTCTTTTAGGAGATAAAGTAATCCAGTCATAGCTTCCTGATATCGAATTAACTCCGCTTGTCTCAATATGAATCTTCATTGGCTTTTGTTCTTCCCCCATCGTCATTTTTTTTATGGCTTTGCAAAAATTATCTAAGTTATGTTGTAAAGGTTCTCCACCTGTAATAACACAAAAAGATGCTCCTTTTTCTCTGGCAATTTTTATGCGATCTATTATTTTTTCAATTGATATAGAAGGGTGTTTTTTCTCGTCCCATGAATTCTTGGTATCGCACCACGAACATCCAACTTTACATCCTGCTAATCTCACAAAAAAAGCACTTTTTCCAGCGTGATAACCTTCACCTTGTAATGAATGAAATTGTTCGACTAAGGGTAAAAAATTTGTCATTTTCATTCAAAAAAATAAAGAATATTAATTTGATTGAGTTAACTTATCTTGAGAGGCTTTTATTAAACCTTTAAATAAAGGATGAGGTTTGCCAGGTCGTGATAAAAACTCAGGATGATATTGACATGCTAAGAAGTATGGATGATTTTCTAACTCAATTAACTCAACTAATCTGCCATCTGGTGATGTACCACTAATTTTGTATCCAGAATCTAAAAAACTTTGTTTGTAGTAATTATTAAATTCGTATCTATGTCGATGTCTCTCATAAATAACATCCTCATCATATAAGTTTTTCCCAGTTGTATTTTTTGTCAATCTACATGGATAAACTCCAAGTCTCATTGTTCCACCTAAATCAACTACATCTTCCTGTTCTGGTAATAAATGTATCACTGGATTGGAAGTGTTTGGGTCGAGTTCCGAACTAGATGCATCTGGAAGATTAGCTACATTCCTTGCCCATTCTATAACTGCACATTGCATACCAAGGCACAAACCTAAAAAGGGAATTTTATTTTCTCTTGCGAACTTTATAGCCGAAATTTTTCCATTGACTCCTCTATTGCCAAATCCACCGGGCACGACAATTGCATCAACTGCATTTAAGTAAGTTTCTGCTGAATTTTTTTCTATCATTTCAGCACTTACCCAATGTAAATCTAATAAAGCCTTGTGTTCAATGCATGCATGTCTTAAAGCTTCAACAACGGATAAATATGCATCTCCAAGTTCAATGTATTTACCTACTAAAGCAACTTTGATTGGAGCTCCAGGATTTCTTAGGTTGTGTATTAGTTGCTCCCAATTTTTTAAATCACATTTTTTATCTTCAAGGTCTAAATACTTCAGGGTTTCTTTGCATAAACCTTCTTTTTTTAAAGAAAGAGGTACAGAATAAATACTGTCTGCGTCTAAAGCTTCAATTACAGAGTTAATACTGACACCGCAAAAACCACTAAGCTTCTTTTTAAGAGCTTCATTGATAGATTTATCACTTCGGCATACAAGTAAATCTGGCTGAATTCCAATTGATCTTAATTCTTTTACTGAATGTTGTGTTGGTTTAGTTTTTATTTCGCCAGAGGTTTTGATGTAAGGAAGTAATGTTACGTGTATGTATGCAACATCGTTCCTATTGACATCATTTTTGAATTCTCTTATTGCCTCTAAAAAAGGTAGAGATTCAATATCACCAACTGTTCCACCAATTTCAGTAATAATAATATCTGCATTACTGTTGGCGGCTACTCTATGAATTCTTTCTCTTATTTCTCCCGTTATGTGAGGTATTACTTGCACAGTTCCACCGTCATAACTTCCCCTTCTTTCTTTATTGATAACTGCTTGATAAATAGATCCCGTAGTCACACTATTTAACCTAGTCATTGCAGTATCAGTAAATCTTTCATAGTGACCTAAATCTAGATCTGTTTCAGCCCCATCTTCTGTTACAAATACTTCTCCATGTTGGAAAGGACTCATTGTTCCTGGATCAACATTTAGATATGGATCTAGTTTTAATATTGAAACACTATATCCTCTAGACTTTAATAATCTTCCTAAGCTTGCAGCTACAATTCCTTTACCAATGCTAGAAACTACTCCTCCGGTGACAAATACAAATTTTGACATTAAATATTTTTAATTGAGCATAGCCTCCTTATATTTTATTTTAAACAAAAAACTTTTAGAACATCCATATATATTCTTATTCATCAATTGTTATTTCAATATTTAATTCTTTTAATTGTGATTCAGAGACATTTGAAGGTGCATTCGTGAGAAGACATTTTGCTTGTTGATTTTTTGGAAAAGCAATGGTCTCTCTGATTGAATCTGCACCAATGATCAGCATGGTAATACGATCTAATCCAAACGCTATTCCACCATGAGGAGGAGCACCCATTTCTAAGGCTTCTATTAAAAATCCAAATTTTTCATTAATCTCTTTATCAGTAAGTCCTACCGTTTTTAGAACCTCTCTTTGTAAGTTCGCTTCATGAATACGTAAGGAGCCACCTCCTAACTCCAATCCATTGAGAACTAAATCATAAGCATTTGCTGTAGAGCTCTCAATTTCTTTTTTCAGGTTTTCAGAATCTTTAGATTTTATATTTTTTGGAGAACAAAAAGGATGATGTAAAGCTTCATATCTGTTTTCCTCTTCATTTCTCTCAAACATTGGGAAGTCAGTTACCCATAAGAAATTCCATTTACTTTTATCAATGAGATTTAAGTCTTTTGCGATATATTGTCTAACCCTATCTAATGACTGATTGACAATTTGTTTATCTCCAGCTCCTAAGAGGATTAAGTCGCCATCTTTTGCTTCTGTGATTTTTAAAATATCAGCTATATGCTCTTCACTTAAATTATTTTTAATTGCCCCAATAGTCTCAAGCTCATCTCCTTTGACCCTTATAAAAGCCAAACCACCAGCTCCTGCATCTTGAGCTACTTGGAAGATGTCACCTCCTGGCTTAATTCTTACGTTGCTAATACTTGAATTACCGCCTTTGACTGTTATGGATTTTATATAACCTCCAGACTTAATTGCCTTGGTGAAAATATTAAATCCAATATCACCTAATACTTCTCCTAAATCTTTTAATAACATTTGATATCTAGTATCTGGTCTATCAGTGCCGTAATTATCCATTGCTGTCTGCCATGACATTCTTGGAAAAGCATTATTAAAATTAATATTTAACACCTCTTTCCATATTTTTTTTATGAGACTTTCATTAAAAGAAATTATTTCTTCTTCACTAATAAAGCTCATCTCAATATCTAATTGAGTAAACTCTGGCTGTCTATCTGCCCTTAGGTCTTCATCACGGAAACATTTTGCGATTTGATAATACTTGTCCAGGCCTCCAACCATTAAAAGTTGTTTAAATAGTTGTGGGGATTGAGGTAAAGCAAAAAATTCTCCATTTGAAATACGTGCAGGAACAAGAAAATCTCGAGCGCCTTCTGGAGTTGACTTTGTAAGTAGTGGGGTCTCTACTTCTGTAAATCCAAAATTATCAAGAAATTCTCTAGCAACTTTAATAATCTTATGTCTTGTTTTTAAATTTTCTAATAATTTGCCCCTTCTTAAATCAAGGTATCTATATTTTAATCTGAGTTCCTCTTTTGTATTTTCATAATCATGTATAGAAACTGGAAAAGGTAAGTTTTTTTTAATTTGGTTGAGAATTTGCAAATCTTTAACCTTAAGTTCTAATTCTCCAGTACTTAAATTTGTATTTATGGAATCTTTGGGCCTTTTATTAATAATTCCGCTAACCATTATTACGGACTCATTTCTTAGAGTTTCTGCCTGTTTAAATAGATCTGCACCATCATCGGGGTTAATTGTTATTTGTAGGAATCCACTATGGTCTCTTAAATCAATAAAAATTACACCACCATGATCTCTTCTTCTGTCTATCCATCCGCATAAATTAACTAATTTACCAATATCTGTATTATTGAGTTCTTTGCAAATTTTGTTTCTCATCTAAGTATGATTTATTTATCAATAACTTATAATAATTCTTTAAGGGTAAATTTAGTTAATAATTTTTTTTATAAAATGCTCTTTTTGCTATAACCCCTTTGAATTTTTTGCCTCTTATTAATATTTGAACTTCATTATTTATTAAGGCATGCCTAGTATTGATGTATGCAAAAGCTATGGCTTGTTGTTTAGTTGGAGACCAACTGCCGCTTGTGATAGTCCCAATATTTTCTTCACCTTTAAAAACTGCGCAACCTTTTCTTCCTATTGCTTTACCTTCTATAGAGAGACCAACTAACTTTTTTTGAATACCTAATTTTGACTGCTCTTCAAGAAATCTTCTTCCAAAGAATTCGTGATTATTTTCTAAATGTACTAGCCAGCCTAACCCTGCTTCATATGGAGAAGTTTCTTCATTTATGTCTTGACCATAAAGATGCATGCCTGCTTCAAGTCTAAGAGTATCTCTGGCTCCTAAACCACAAGGTGCAACATTTTTGGAAATTGAGAAATCCCATAAATTAATTGCTGCTTTTTTAGATAAAAGTATTTCTAGACCATTTTCCCCTGTATATCCTGTCTTAGAAAAGAAAATTTTTTCTTTAGGTGAAATATGTTCAAAAATTTTATATTCGCATCCAAAGTTAGGGATATGTGAGATCGAAGATTCAATCCATTCTTCAAATACATCGAATGAGTTTTTTCCCTGTAGTGCTAAAAGTACTTTGTCTTTTTTAAAGTTTGTTATCGAAATTTCATATTTGTTTAAATTATTTTTTATCCACTGAAAATCTTCTTCATATCTACTTGCATTAACTATTAACAATAATTCTGATATGTCATTTTCTTGTATACCAAGGTCATAAATTATTAAGTCATCTATTATTCCTCCTTTTTCATTGAGCATTACTGTATAAAGCCCCTGACCTTTAGAAAAGGAGTATAAATTAGTAGGAAAAAGTTTTTGAATATAATCCTTTGGATTGATTCCTGTAACAGATATCACACCCATGTGAGAAATATCAAATAATCCTGCTGAAGATCTAACTGATTCATGCTCTTTAATTAATCCTGAAAATGATATGGGCATTTCCCAACCTGCAAAATCCACTAATTTTGCATTGGATTCAACACATTTTGAATAAAGGGGACTTTTTAGCAAATCCATGAAATATTTAGTTTTTATTTAGTATTTTTACACTGTAGTTTAGAAATTTTTTATTGCATATTTTCTAATGACAAAATTAAGCTTCTAAGTACTTTGGCTGCAACTATGTTACTTACTCCGCTTTTATCAATTTCTGGAGATAATTCCACAATATCTGAACCTACAATTCTAAAGTTTCTTAAAGTTTTCAGTATTTCTTCAAAATCATTCCAAAAAAATCCTCCCGGTTCTGGAGTGCCCGTCCCTGCTAATAAACTGGGATCAAACCAATCTAAATCTACTGTTAAATAGATCGGAGAATTAGCGTATGGTAGAAGAGCTTGTTTTAACTCATGTGCATTTCCGCCTGTACAAAAGTTAACTAATTGGTTGTTGTTATGCATAATTTTAAATTCTTCCTTAGTCCCACTTCTAATTCCTACTTGTAAAATTTTCTTTTTAGGTAGCACTTCTAAGCATCTTTTCATAGTACAAGCATGACTATGTTCATTTCCTAGATATGAATCTCTTAAATCTGCATGAGCATCAAGTTGAACCAATATCAAATCTGGATATTTTTTTACTAATGCTTCAATAGCACCTCTTGTAATAGAGTGTTCGCCTCCAAGCATAATAGGACTAAGTCGTTTACTAATTAAATAATTTGTTGCTAATTTGACCGATTCAATAACGGACTTTGAGTCATTTTTATAAATTAGTATTGATCCAAAATCAACATACATAATATCCTCTAAGTCTTTTTTTATTTTTGGACAATATGTTTCTAAACAAGAACTGACTTGTCTTATTGCTTCTGGACCAAATCTTGCTCCTGGTTTAAAAGAACATGTCCCGTCATAATTAACTCC
>CACAQQ010000010.1 GCA_902534675.1 uncultured Prochlorococcus sp. | reverse complement strand
AAAAGATGTAGACACTTAATCGAATCTTGGGGATCTCAAAGATTAAAAACTTTAGAAAATTGTATATCTATTTTAATTGATAATTCTTCTTCAGCTATCTCAGACACTAATAAAGAGATAGATGATCTTTTTAAGGATTTAAATTCAGATGCTATTAAGTTTCAGGAATTATATTATTTAGAAAGACAACATATACATTTTTTAGATAAACAACGCTGTGGCAATTTCATTGCTAGTTAACATATTTTATTTGAATTTATAGGCAGTATTTTTTAATCATATTTTTTACCTTTTTAGGCTTGTCTTCAAGGATATAAGCTTCCACTTCTTTTGCATAAGTTCCAGAAAAATTTAAAGTAGAGAACTCTAATGATTTCCTTTTACTTTGATGTAATTTATCTTCTAAATTTTTTATATTCCCTATTATCTTATTGTTGTTACATTTTTGTATAGCATGAGTTGCTTCATGTCTTAATGCTTTTCTTATTGCCCATTCTGTTTTGAAGTTATCTTTGTTTGGTACCTTCTTCTCATTTCTATAATTTGTTTTCCTTTTTGCATTTTCAGTACATATTATTATTTTATTTTCTACAAAATTATGTAGTCCTTTTATTTCTTTATTTAAGAGGCATTCAATTTTATTTTCTTCAACTATGTAGTTTGCTTTTATTAATAAGTCAAGAATCTCTTTATCTAATTTGCTTAAAAATATAATAAATTCCATGTTATTTTTTATTTTACTATAGTTGGGATCTGGTCTATATCAGTTGTAGATGAGCGACTTAAGAAATTCTTATTCATTGCCCAACTTTTTGGATTTTTTGTAATAGCCCATGTAATTGCGTTGTTATTAAATCTTTTATTTAATAAATCAATAGTTCTCATTAGATTCGCTGATTTTTTTAGGTCTTTCTGAGATTTGTAATTGATAACTGATTGCTGTAAATATTCGCTATTAGTTAAATCCTGCATTAAAACACCAGCTTTTGAAAACTTATATTCGGGATTATAAATTTCTTTAGATAATGCAACTACTATTTTTAAAATCCTGTTTGTGTCATCTGTTGCATTTGTAAGTTTTCTATGAGCACTTCTTTGATAATTTTGACTTGAATATTTACTGGTTCTGGCAAATACTCTAATATCAGATGATTGCAAATTCTGACTTCTCATTTTTTCAGATGCTTTTATTGCGTGAGTCGCTAGTGCTTGAGTTAAGTCTTCTAATTTTGTGACAGGAGTACCGAAACTCCTGCTTACTTGGATTTCTTTTTTTGGTTTCTTGTTTTTTTCTATAGGAAGACATCTATAACCTTTCAGTTCTAATTGTAATCTTTTTCCTACTATGCCAAATTTCTTAATGATCTCATTTTCTTCCATATCTCTTAATTCTCTCGCATTTTTAATGCCTTTACTTTGCAACCAATTAGAGGTTTGTTTCCCGACTCCCCAGATGTTATCTACACTAATTCTTTTTAAATAATTATTCTCATTTCTGGTTCTTGCTAAATCAAATATTCCAGCTGAATAATCAATATTTTTAGCTAATTTATTCGCAATTTTTGCTCTTACTTTATTTTCTCCTATTCCTACTGTTATGGTAATTCCTAGATTCTGATATATTAATGATCTTATTTCTCTTGCCCAAGGATATAGATTTTTATCATTAGGTCTAGAAATTGAGACAAATGCTTCGTCAATAGAATAAATTTCTATTTGTTCACAGTAGTTTTTTATTAAATTCATTAGTCTTCTACTCATATCGCCGTAAAGCGAGTAGTTTGAGCTTAAGACTGCTACATCTAATTTATTTAATTTTTCTTTGACCTTAAAATAAGGAGTTCCCATTTTAATTTTTAAAGCTCGCGCTTCAGGACTTCTCGCAATGATACATCCGTCATTATTAGATAAAATTACTACTGGTTTATTTCTCAAATTAGGATTGATATTTTGTTCACATGACGCATAGAAATTATTAGCATCTATGAGAGCTATAGCATTAATGCTTGAAATTCTCATAAATAGCTATGTATTGAATAAATAACAACTCCCCATATCTGTACATCAATATGGTTTTTAAATCTAAAATCAGGATAATTATGATTTTCTGCTTTTAAATATAATTCATTATTTTTTATATATAATCTTTTTATTGTAAATTCTCCGTCTATCATTGCAATGATGATATTCCCTGGCCTGGCTGTTAAGCTCTTGTCTACTATTATTAAATCTTTATCTTTAATTCCTGCATTTATCATTGAGTCACCTTTAACTCTAAGAAAAAAAGTGCTAAACGGATTAGATATTAAATGTTCGTTTAAATCAATATTTTCTTCTGTATAGTCATCTGCAGGAGAAGGAAACCCTGCTGATACCGAATCATTTAATAAGGGGATTTTAAATTTTTTAGTAGTTGAATCAAAAGAATCCAAGGTTAAATTAATAGTATATATGTACTATACAGTAAAAATCAAAAAAATAGTTAGTTATTAAACTTTTATAGATTAATTCTAGATTGAATCTAATTGTTTTAAGAACGATGATAAGGGGAGTTGTTAGATATAGAAATAGCTCTATAGATTTGTTCGATTAGGATTAATCTAGCTAGTTCATGAGGAAAAGTTAAATGAGATAGGCTTAGTACAAGATCTGATTTTTCTTTTATATCTGAACTAACTCCATCAGTATCACCGATTAAGAAATTAATTTTTTTATTTTTAAAATTCAAGAGTAAGGAACATAGTTCAACTGAATTAAACTGTTTCCCTTCTTCACTTAGGCAGATAATAATATTGTTATTGGATCTAAGATTATTTAAATTAAAAGTCTTTAACTCATTAATGACAAGTTCAGGCATTCTTTTTTTGTATTGATTAATTCCATCTCTAATCCAAAGTTTCTTTATTTTGCCGATAGCATAAATTGCTAATCTATTACTCTGAAGCATAAGTAAATATTAAAACTAATTATTCATTAAGAAGATAATTAAATTCATCATATAGTTCCTCTTCGGTTGTTAATTTCTTGGATAAATTATGTTTTTTAGAATTCATATTAATTTGATTAATCTCACTTTCTCTTAGTGAGTTATTAATGTTAGAAGTCTCTTCTAAAGATTCTGAATTATCAATTAACGAATAAAAAATTTTATTGGGATCTTCTGAATTAAGTGGATTAGAGATTAAATTATCATTGTTAGATATATTTGTGTAATTACTTATATTTTTACTTTCGTTATTTAAATTTTTATTTTTTTTAAATTTATTGAATTTACCTAAATTTTTTTTTGATAAGCTCATGATATAAAGTATTAAATAAATTCATATTTAATTTAAACATATTATTTATCTTTTAGATGAATTCTAAAAACTATCATCAAAAAAAAAGATTTGGACAACACTGGTTGGTAAATAAAAAAATATTAGAAAAAATCAAAGAAATTGCTGCTCTTAACGAAAATGACTTTATTTTAGAAATTGGTCCAGGTAAAGGAGCATTAACATCTAAGTTATTAGATTCAGAAATTAAAAAACTATATGCGATTGAATTAGATAAAGATTTAATAAATTTATTGAATGATAAATTCAATAATAATGATAAGTTTTCACTTCAGCAGGGAGATATTCTTACTGCAAATTTAGATTCAATTAATAAGAAGATTACAAAAGTGATTGCAAATATTCCTTACAATATAACTGGTCCAATATTGGATATTTTCATAGGACGATTGGGCATTACAAGAAACTATAATTACGAAAAAATAATTTTTTTAATGCAGAAAGACGTAGTAGATAGGATCATGTCAAAAGAAGGAGGTCCCAATACTGGTGCACTTAGTGTAAGAATGCAACTATTATCAAAAGTAAAAAAAATTTGCGATGTACCGCCTTCATCTTTTAGTCCGCCTCCAAAAGTTTTTTCTTCTTTAGTAGTTTTTGAACCAATTAAAAATGATTTAAGATTAGATATTAGTCTAGAAAAATATATAGATAAACTTCTTCGAATTTCATTTAATTCAAGAAGAAAAATGCTTAGAAATACTCTTAATTCAATACTTTCAAATGAAGAGATAAATGAATTATCTGAATCTTCAAAAGTTTGTTTTAATTTAAGACCACAAGATATTTCAATTGACCAATGGATTAAGCTTGCAGAAAATTGTATTAAAATTAAAAAATAAAAATTTAAGTATATGCAAGATTTAGCTAAAACGAAAATCAATATAAAATCTCCTGCCAAAATAAATTTGCACCTTGAAGTTATTGGTAAAAGAGAGGATGGATTTCATGAGCTAGCAATGATTATGCAAAATATCGATCTTTCTGATTATTTAGAATTTGAAATTAATAATAAAGGTTTAATTCAACTTGAGTCTGATTGCAATGATTTAAGCTTATCTGATGATAACTTAATTGTTAAATCGGCAAATCTATTAAGGAAAAAATTAAATATAGCTTTGGGTGCGAATATATTTTTAAGAAAAAATATTCCAATTGGCGCAGGATTAGCTGGTGGATCCAGTAATGCAGCAGCAACATTAATTGGTCTTAATAAGTTATGGGATTTGAACTTAGATCAAGAAACATTATGTTCATTAGCATCGACTTTAGGATCTGATATTCCCTTTTTTATAAATGGTGGTATTCAATTATGTTTTGGAAGAGGAGAAATTTTGGAGAAATTAGATTCAAACTTTGAATATGGAGTAATTCTTTTAAAAAATCGAAATGTATCAGTATCTACAGCTGAAACTTATAAAAAATATAGTAATAGATTTTGTGATCAATATCTTACTGATAGAGAAATAATTGAGAACACAAGAAAAAATTTAAGAGATAATGGTTTAAATAACTTAAATTTTAATAATCAACATTTATCTATTAAAAATGATTTGCAGTTAGTAGTTGAAAATGAAAATGATTCTGTAAAGCATGCATTATATTTACTTTCTAAATTAGAAAATAGTCTCACATTTTCAATGAGTGGATCAGGACCTACATGCTTTGCACTCTTTAAAGATGTAGAGACTGCTAAAAAAGAATTATCTGTAAATTATAATTTATTTAGAAATAGAGGTTACGATTCATGGGTTTGCACTTTCCTTGAAAAGGGAATAACATTCATTTAAATTTTTTTATACAAAAATTTATTGTGGCTGATAATAGTACTGAGAATATTGAAAAAAACATTCCCGAAAAAGGACCATTAAATTTTATTGTAGGATCATTCACAAGTTTTTTATTATTTATATTTTCTTATTTTTTAAGTAATAAAATTGCAATTTATTTTTCAGTACATAAACCATCTAATTCTTCTGAAATAGTCCAAAATATTTCTTCTAGTATTAATACCTTGATAATTGGATTATCATTTTTGCTAACTTTCTCTTTTGCTTTTATAGGTATAGGACTTTTTATTGTATTTATTCGGAGTTTTTTTCTGAAGAAAAATTGAATTGCCAATATTATTAAGAAAACACTTTCTTTTAATGTCTTTACATGACTTAGGCCTTTTAGTACTTTTGCTATCACCTGGAATGATTTTATCAATATTACTACTCATAACCTTCGCTGAAGGAGGTTGAATTATTCAAAGTGGTAGGATTATATATGTGATTAATTAGGTAATTAATTGTGGCTGGAACATTATTATTTAATGCTTTGCGAGAGGCAATTGATGAAGAAATGGCAAATGATGTAAATGTTTGCGTTATGGGGGAAGATGTTGGTCAATATGGAGGATCTTATAAAGTAACTAAGGACTTATATGAAAAATATGGAGAGTTGAGAGTCCTGGATACTCCAATTGCAGAGAATAGTTTTACGGGCATGGCTGTGGGCGCGGCAATGACTGGGTTAAGACCAATAGTAGAAGGAATGAATATGGGTTTTTTGCTTTTAGCTTTTAATCAGATATCGAATAATATGGGTATGCTTAGATATACAAGTGGCGGAAATTATAAAATACCAGCAGTTGTTCGAGGTCCTGGAGGAGTTGGTCGTCAACTTGGTGCTGAACACAGTCAAAGACTTGAAGCATATTTTCATGCAGTACCTGGTATAAAGATTGTTGCATGCAGTACACCAACAAATGCTAAAGGTCTAATGAAAGCAGCCATAAGAGATGATAATCCGGTTTTATTTTTCGAACATGTTCTTCTATACAACTTGTCTGAAGAATTACCTGAAGGTGAATATACTTGCGCTTTAGATCAGGCTGACGTTGTAAAAGAAGGTAAAGATATTACTTTATTGACTTATTCAAGAATGAGACATCATTGCCTAAAAGCTGTTGAAGAATTAGATAAAAAAGGAATAGATGTTGAGTTAATTGATTTAATAAGTTTAAAACCATTTGATATGGAAACCATCTCAAAATCAATAAAAAAAACAAATAAAGTAATCATAGTTGAAGAATGTATGAAGACTGGAGGTATTGGTGCAGAATTAATTGCCTTGATAACAGAAGAATGTTTCGATGATCTTGATGCCCGACCAATTAGGTTATCTAGTCAGGATATTCCAACTCCGTATAATGGAAATCTTGAGAATTTGACAATAATCCAACCACATCAAATAGTTGAAAAAGTTGAAGATGTAATTAGTGGGAGTATATAGGCAATGAAAAGAAGGCAAGGCTGGCTTTTTTTTATTATATTTCTACTTACTTTATCTGTTTATCTATTAATAAATTATCCCTTACAGTTGGGATTGGATTTAAAAGGTGGCTCTCAACTTACACTACAAGTTATCAAAGAGGAAGGTAAGGTAACAAAAGATGAACTTGAAGCAGTTAATTCGGTTATAGACAAGCGTGTTAACAATTTAGGAGTTTCTGAGTCTAATTTGCAAACCCTCGGTGGAGATCAATTGATTTTAGAATTACCAGGTGAACAAAATCCATTAGTTGCTTCAAGGGTATTAGGTAAGACTGCTTTATTAGAATTTAGAATCCAAAAAGAAGGAACATATACAGATTTGAAAACACTGCAAATACAGAGACTAACTATTAAAGAATTAATTGAACAATATTCCTTTGCAGAAAAAAGTCAAAATGATAATAACTTAAAAGTTATTCAAGAAGATCTTAAAGATATAGAGCAAGAATTGAATTATGCATCTACTAGTAATGATTTATATGAGAAGTTAATTGAAATCAAAAAATATGTTGATAAGGAAATTACAAATTTATTTATTAAAACAGATTTATCTGGTAAGGATCTTATTAACGCAGGAAGGAAACAAGAACAAACAAATAGTAATTGGGAAGTTCTATTAACTTTTAGTAATTCAGGAGGTGAAAAGTTTGCAGAAATTACAAAGTCAATTGCTGGCACTAATCAACTATTGGCTATCATTTTAGATGGTGAATCAATAAGTGAGGCCAGTGTTGGTAATCAGTTTGCTAGTACTGGGATTACAGGTGGATCAGCAACAATAAGTGGTAATTTTAGTGCTGAAAATGCTAGAGAATTAGAAGTTCAACTTAAAGGAGGCTCATTGCCATTACCAATTGAAATAGTTGAAACTAACACAATAGGGGCTCTGTTGGGATCCAAAAATATTTTAAAAAGTCTTTATGCAGCTATTAGTGGGATAATTTTTGTTGGTATTTTTATGATTTTTAATTATAGAATTTTAGGTTTTGTTTCAGTTCTTTCTCTAGTACTTTATGGTTTCTTTAACTTAGCCATATATTCTCTAATTCCTGTAACTTTGACTTTACCTGGAATATCTGGGCTTATACTTAGTATTGGTATGGCTGTTGATGCAAATATTCTAATATTTGAGAGAATTAGAGAAGAATTATATGATGGTAATACTCTTACAAGATCTATTGATAGCGGTTTTCAGAGAGCTAATTCATCCATTGTTGATGGCCATATTACAACTCTTCTTAGTTGTTTTGTATTGTTTTTATTAGGAACAAATTTTGTGAAGGGTTTTGCGGCAACATTAGGTATTGGAGTCTTAATAAGCTTGTTTACCTCATTAAATTGTTCTAAAAATATTTTGCGATTTTTTACAACATATCAATATTTGAGGCAGAAAAATCTCTATCTGCCAAGGAATAATTTTTCAAATTAAATTTTTTATTTCTAATTTCCCATGAAATATAATCTTGAACTAATAAAAAATAAAAGAAAGATAATTGGGTTTTCAACTGTTCTTATTTTGTTGAGTCTTTTAGGGATTTTATATTCTACTTTTAATACTTCTTATAAGAAACCTATAAATTTAGGGATGGATTTTGTTGGGGGAAATGAACTTAGAATAGAGAGAATTTGTAAGGAGGAATGTTCTAATTTTTCTCCTGATTCGGTTTTAGAAAATCTAAGAGAGAACTCTAAAAATAAAAACTTATTAAATAACATTAAATTACAATCCCAAAATAATAATAAATTGATTTCAATAAGAACACCTTATTTGAGTATCGAAGAATCAAATAATCTTATTAGTAATCTTGATAATATTATTGGACCTTTAAATTATGAGAGTAAGGATTCAAGATTAATAGGTCCAAAACTTGGGAAAAGATTACTTACTAATTGTGTTACTTCATTGTTAGTTTCTTTATTTGCAATTTCTTTATATATAACTATTAGATTTGATAAAAAATATGCATTATTTGCATTATTAGCTTTATTCCATGATTTATTAATTGTTTTCGGTATATTCTCTTGGCTGGGAATTGTATCATCTGTCGAAGTAAATAGTTTATTTGCTGTGTCCTTGCTTACTATTGCTGGTTATTCTGTAAATGATACTGTTGTTATTTTTGATAGAATTCGTGAAAATTTAAAATCAAAGAAAGAAGGCTATAACGAAACTATTCAATTATCAGTAAACGAATCATTTAGGAGAACAACGTTTACCAGTATTACAACCCTAATCCCTTTATTAAGCATAATTTTGTTTGGATCTTACTCGCTATTTTGGTTTTCCTTAGCCTTATCATTAGGAATTATAGTTGGAAGTTATTCAAGTATTTTATTGGCTCCATCTTTGTTGCTTAAAGACTGAGATTAGGCTTCTAATTTTATGAAATTGAATTACTATTTGATAATTTTATTTTCTTTAGTTTTAATAGATCTTTCTACTGAGCTAAGAATATTATTTGATCATTTTACTTTTAATTCACTATATTTTGCAATTGGTAAACATCCCTTAGCTTTTTTTATACTTTTTTCTTACCCATATTTATATAAAAAAATAAAGTAGTTTTTAAATATCTTTAAATGATTCTTTGATTAAAACCTGAATTACTACAGCTAATGGAAGAGAAAGTATTAAGCCTAATGGACCAAAAATGAAGGTAAATCCAAATTGTGAAATTAATGTTAGGCCAGGAAGTAAGTTTGCTTTTTTCTTCATTATCGATGGCATTATTATATAGCTTTCAATATTTTGAATAATTACATATGCTCCTAATACGGCCAGTGGCTTCCAAAAATTATCTAGTAGTGCAATTGAGATAGGAAATATACCACTAATAACTGGCCCTATATTTGGAATTACATTAAGAACCATTGCTATTAAAGCATTTGAGACAACGTATTTGACATCTAATATAGATAAAACTATTAATGATAATAGGCCTACTGATAATGAGCTTATGACCATAGAAAAGGTCCAATTTGCTAATGCAATATTGCATTTTTCCAGAATATTTCTGAATTTGTTGCGATAATTTTTTGGAATTAATAGAAGTATATTTTCTTTGTATTGTTTTGGTTCAATAGAAATCATCAAACTCACTGCTAATACGAATATTAATTTCAAAAGACCTGAACCCAGATTCCCAGCTATATTTATTAAATTCCTAAAACTTTCTTGAATAGCTATTGCAATAGTTGAGGCATCTGGGATGGTGACTACATTATTTATAAGACTGAATATGTCTATAACATTCTCTGATTGTTCGCCATAAAATAGGCTATTAAATTTGTTCAGATTTGTATTAATCAAAATATTTATTTTTGATAAACCATTTGGAATATCAACTAATATTTCATTGAATTCTTTTATAAAGGGAGGCAATACAAGAATAAAAATAGTAAATACTATTATTGATATAAAAGTTAAGACAAGAAACAAAGAAAGCGATCGGGGGATTTTCAAACCCTTCTGCATTTGATTACATAAATTACATACAATATTTGAAATTACTAAGGAACAAATAATTAAGAGAAGAAAATCTCTTAAAGTCCATATTATTAACGAAGTGATTAAAATTACTACTAACCTGAAATATGATGAACTACTCAATTTTCAAAATATTCTACTTCTTCTCAGAATATCCTAATCCATTTGATTTGGCATAACTATTTGCAAATCTCATAAATCTATCAAAGTCTGATGTGTTCTTCCAAATATAAACTGCTTCTAAAAATATGGGTTCTCCATCAACAAACTTTACTTTAACTTCCCTAGTTAGTATTTCACCTTCGGAATCTATCATCCGCATACCTGTGATTTCACCGTCTGTAATTGAAGATAATGCCTGAGGTTTTTCGAACAAAAATAAAGCTTGGCCGGTGGTACCATCCTTACTCCTAGTGAGTCTTATTTCAGGCACTACAGGTTCATCAGTTCCTTCATAAAATTGTATTTTTGCAGTTTTATTTTCTGGCATAATATTAGTTTAATAATTTTTTATCTTAGGAAATATTTTTCACATTCGTTTGTAGTTATTTATAAAACATTATTTACTAACACTAGGATACTTTCATCATATTTTTTGTCTGTAAGATCTAATATCTTTATATTTGTTTTGCCAACCTTTTCATATTCATAACATTTATCGTAATAATCTAGAACTGATTTGCAAACTAAATCCCATCTCTCATTATTAATAGATTCGAGAGCTATTTTTGTTCTTTGTGGTCCTAATCTTTTTTTAATCCTTAATACAGATTCTTCGAGTTCTTCTTTCTTAAAAACACTATATGTATCTATCAATTCATCTAACCTATTAGATTCGCTCCTTATAATTTCTATTCTCCTTGAATTTTTCATTTGATTGAAGAATTCATGGGGTATTTTGCATTTGCCTATATTTGCACTTTCAGCTTCTACAAAAATATGATTAGAAAACCTAAAAGAATTTAATTTTTCTGCAATCATATTTTCAAATTGTTCATTTGAAGGTTGTTCTTTCATTCCTAAACCTCCAAATGTACTTCCTCTATGACAAGCAAATCCTTCAAGATCAATAGTTTGAAATTTATATTTCTCTAGTAATGATAATAATCTTGTCTTCCCTGTTCCTGTTTTTCCTCCAATAACTACTAATTTCAACTTTTTTGAGAAACTATCTAATACCCATCTTCTATATATTTTGTATCCTCCCTTAAGTGTGATTGGATTTAATTTATATTTATCTAGAAGCCAAGCAATGCTTTGTGAACGCATTCCACCTCTAGAGCAATATATTCTGATAAAAAATTCATTATTTTTATTAGGCGTAGTTTTATAAGAGTCAATAGTCATGAATAAATTATCAAGAAGTAATTCCATTTTTTCTTCAAAAAATTTTAATCCCTCTATGACAGCTTTTTTTCTTCCTTCTTTTTTATAAATAGTGCCAATTATTGATCTCTCGTCATTATCAAATAATGGAATGTTAATAGAATTAGGCATGTGTCCTTTATAATATTCATCTGGGCTCCTAACATCTATAAGTGGTCCTTTAAAACTACTAAATTTCTCTAGTTCTTTTCTTTTGAAATACATCGATAGTTTTTATTTTTTTGATTGATTTTTTAAAATGAGTAACAAAGAACAAGATAACTATAATAATGCTACATTAGATTTGATAAAAAGATTTGTAGATTCTAATCAAAGAAAAAGAATAAATTCATTAACTCAAATAGAATCGGAAGTGGAAAATATTTTTAATCTTGGCCCTTCACTTTTTGATATCTTTGATAATGATGGAGATGACTGGGCTGCTGGTTGGATATTGCAAGTTTTAAAAAAATTTAAGCCTGAATTCTTTGAAAACTCTAAATTCAATAATTGGTTTAATACATATTCAGATATTGATATTAATTATGAAGATTTGCAATTGATGTTGGTTGAGCAAAAATTTGAAGAGGCAGATAGATTAACAAGTTCCTACTTAAGGAAATTAGCTGGAAAATTAGCAGAGAAACGTGGATATGTTTTCTATAGTGAAGTTAAAAATATGTCAGGTAAAGACCTACAAACAATAGATAGATTATGGACTATTTATTCTACTGGTAGATTTGGATTCTCAATTCAAGCGAAGATATTAAAATCAGTAGGTAAAAAATATGAATTAATGTGGCCGAAAATAGGTTGGAAAAAAGAAGGCTTATGGACTAGATATCCTGGATCTTTTCGCTGGTCATTGGATGCTCCTGATGGACATATGCCTTTAATAAATCAACTAAGAGGAGTAAGACTTATGGACTCCATCCTGCGCCATCCTGCCATTGCAGAGAGACATAATAATATTCTTTAAATCGAGGTATCTAATAAGTTAAAATTAAGTTAGTATCAAAATATTATTATGTCCTTACTTCGGGGCAAAAATATTTTAAAAAAATTTTTTAAAAGACCAAATATTAATTGGTCAAACTTTGAATTTGAATCATCATTACAGTTAAATGATTTTGTAGATCAATTATTAGAACCTATTGAAAATTCTGAATCAACCTATCTTATAAAACTTGGTTTACATGAAGCTTTAGTTAACGCAGTAAAACATGGAAATAAATTAGATCCTAAAAAAAATATTAGAGTAAGAAGAATAATTACTCCTAATTGGTGTGTTTGGCAAATTCAAGACCAAGGTCATGGTCTAGAAAGAAAAAAAAGAGACTATAAATTACCAAAAAAAATAAGTAGTATAAGTGGACGAGGCCTTTACATTATTAATGAATGTTTTGATGACATTAGATGGAGTAGTAAAGGTAATAGGCTTCAGTTGGCTTCAAAAAGATGATTTTTACTAGGGCATGGTTGATCTACGTTAATTTCTTTTAACCATTTAATACTTTCTTCTATATAGTCAATAGTTTCATTTTCATTACAAGAAATAATTAAATGGCATAATCCCGCCGAAATTAGTTCAGCAGATCTTTTATATTTATTTCCTTTATCTTTATGCCAACTAGAATGATCAATTTTTAATTTGTCATTAAGACTTTGAACAAGCTGAATAGTATCTTTATCCCAATAGGTCATAGAATTTTTTATTTACTTTACAGCAGACCATACTTTGGTCATAAAAAAAGAATTTGATTTTACATCTTTAAAACCTACTTCCTCTATTTTAGAATCTATATCTTCTTTTATGTAATCACAATAAAAAGGCTCATGAAAAGATTTATAGAAGTTTTCCATTACGGATGTAAAATCAGGTGAATCACTTATTTGAATTGAATCGGCTAATACTAATATCCCCCCAGGCTCAAGAACTCTTAAAAATTCATTTAATACTTTTGCTCTAATTGTTCTAGGTAATTCATGAAATAAGTAAACACAAGAAATGCATTGAAAACTATCATTTTCAAAAGGTAATTCTTCAGCATTACCTTTTATTAATTGAATTAAATCTCCATCTAAATCTGAAATATATCTACTTGCCTCTTTTAAATATGAATCAGATAGATCAATTCCTGTAATTTTTTCTTTAGGAAATGCGGCTCTTAATTGTTTTAATGTTCTTCCCGATCCTGTAGCTACATCAAGTATTTTTATAGAGCTTTTTTTTCTATCACTAAATTTTTTAAGTCCTTCTTTTATTGGCTTAATTATTCTTCTCCTCATTGAGTCAGCACTTCCATTGAAAAGTATCTCTACTTGTAGGTCATAAATGCTAGCTGAAAAATCTGATAAATAACCATCTGTTTGATGATGAAAATTTCTCAAGTAATATTGAGGATAATTATCTTTATCAATTGATTTTGGCAGATCATCAAAGTTTTGCTTTCTGCGTCTATCCCAAGTATTAGGCATATCGAGCCAAATTTTAGGATATTGAGTTAGATATCTAAGCCATGGCTCGTCAAATAATAATTTTTTTGGATATATATTTTTTTCTGCATCATTCCAATCTTCTTCTCTTAAAATATCCATTGAATTTTGGATTTGCATTAGTAGATCCTTATCTATATCAAAATTTTCAAGCCTCGAATCGGGAAGAATAAAATTCAGTAATCTTGAACTAATTTGCTTGTGAGCGAAACCTGCAATGCTTTTACTTTGTTGTAGCGTTTTATATGCAATTTTTGAAATAGATTCCCTAGCCATTTTTCAATTTATATATATATATTCCAACAAAAAAAAAATCAATTTGAGAATATTTTGTGATATTTCTCAAATTGATTAATTTAAACTAATAAGTTCTTTTAATTATGCATCGTAATACATGAAGAATTCATGAGGATGAGGCCTTTGTCTTAGTTGTTGTACCTCTTCGTATTTTATATCGATAAAGTTATCAATAAAATCTTCAGTAAATACTCCACCAGCTAATAAATAATCCTTATCTGCTTTTAGTGCATTAAGTGAGTCATTTAGAGATGAAGGTACTGTGTCAATTTTTGCAAGTTCATCAGCTGGAAGTTCAAATAAATCTACATCTACTCCATCACCAGGATCAATTTGATTTTTAATTCCATCAATACCAGCAAGCATCATTACAGAAAATGCTAAGTAAGGATTTGCAAGTGCGTCACCTGATCTGAATTCCAATCTTTTAGCTTTAGGGCTTGGACCTGTTAAAGGTATTCTTACTGCAGCTGATCTATTACCCTCAGAATAAACTAGATTTACAGGTGCTTCGAATCCTGGAACCAATCGTTTATAACTATTTGTGGTTGGGTTAGTAAATGCTAAGAAGGATGGAGCATGCTTAAGTATGCCTCCGATATACCATCTTGCAGTTTGAGATAAATTTGCATATGCTCCTTCACCAAAAAATAGTGGCTGACCACTCTTCCATAAACTTTGGTGAACATGCATTCCGGTTCCATTATCGTTAAATACAGGCTTGGGCATAAACGTAGCAGTTTTCCCATATTTTTTAGCAACATTCCTGACAACATATTTATAAGTCATTACATTATCAGCAGAATTTATTAATGAATCGAATTTCATTCCAAGCTCGTGTTGACCGGCACCAGCAACTTCATGGTGATGCTTTTCGGTGGGTATGCCTAATTCACCCATTAAAAGTAGCATTTCAGATCTGATGTCTTGAGCAGTATCATTTGGAGAAACTGGGAAATAACCTTCTTTGTATTGGATCTTGTATCCTAGATTTCCACCTTCTTCAATTCTTCCTGTATTCCATGGAGCTTCAATTGTATCTACACTGTAAAAGCAAGTACCTTCTTTTGAGTCGTATCTCACGTCATCAAATAAAAAGAATTCTGGTTCCGGTCCAAAAAATGCTGTATCAGCAATCCCAGTAGATTCTAAGTACTTTAAAGCCTTTTGAGCTAAAGATCTTGGGCATCTATCATAAGGCTCTCCACTTCTAGGCTCTTGGATAGAGCAAATCATACTTAGAGTTTTATGTTTGTAAAAAGGATCTATCCATGCTGTACTTGCATCGGGGACCATTGACATATCGGAGGCATTAATTGCTTTCCAACCTCTTATTGATGAACCATCAAATGCTAGACCTTCTGTAAATGAATCCTCTTCTATCATGTCTGATGTAAGAGTTAAATGTTGCCATTTACCATGAATGTCTGTGAATTTTAAATCGATGAGTTCAATTCCTTCATCTTTAATTTGACTTAAAACATCTTGTGGAGACTTAGACATAACTTTTGAGATACCTTCTATGAAATTAATAACTTGATGGCTCTTATTATGTATCAACCGTAACTTTTTTCAACACTAGATGTCTTCTTTGAGTGTTTCAAGTTATAACTTTAATAATTATTTACTTAATTATTTAAATTGAATTAATTTCTATAAAAAAATATCGCTTAAGCGACGATATTAGTCTAATTTAAAAGTAATTGAATGTAATTCTTTGACAGAAGCAAAACTTATTCCAGCTTTAAATAAAGAGAATTTATCTCATTTTTCAAAGACTTATGTTCCCTCCAGACTTTTATTAGGACCTGGACCTTCAAACGCACACCCAGAAGTCTTAAGCGCTCTTTCTTTAAATCCTATTGGTCATTTAGATGAGGCATATATCTCATTGATGTCTGATGTTCAGCAACTTTTAAGATATACCTGGCAGTGCAATAATCGTCTTACACTCCCAATGAGCGGCACTGGTAGTGCAGCGATGGAAGCTTCAATAGCTAATTTTATTGAAGAAGGAGAAAAAATTCTTATTGCTAAAAAAGGATATTTTGGAGATAGATTAGTTGATATGGCAACTAGATATAAAGCTCAAGTTTCCTTTATTGAAAAACCATGGGGTGAAGCTTTTACTTATGAGGAAATTAAGTATGAAATAGAGACTAAAAAACCCGCTATTTTTGCTATCGTCCACGCTGAAACATCAAGTGGTGTTTTACAACCTCTTGATGGTATTGGGGATATTTGTAGAAAAAATAATTGCTTGTTTTTAGTTGATGCTGTTACTTCACTTGGTGCTTTAGAATTATTGATAGACGAATGGAAAATTGATCTAGCATACAGTTGCAGTCAAAAGGGATTAAGTTGTCCCCCTGGATTAAGCCCTTTTACAATGAATAAAAGAGCTGAAGAAAAACTAGATTCAAGAAAAACAAAAGTACCTAACTGGTATTTAGATCTATCTCTATTAAATAAGTATTGGGGTTCTGATCGTGTTTACCATCATACCGCTCCAGTAAACATGAATTTTGCGATTCGTGAAGGTTTACGATTAATTGCGAATGAGGGTTTAGAAAATGTTTGGGATAGACATAATACTAACGCAAAGAAATTGTGGAATGGTTTAGAAAGTCTTGGAATGGAATTACATGTATCAGAGGATTATAGATTGCCAACTTTAACCACAGTTAAAATACCTCCAGCAGTTGATGGGGATGGTTTTAGAAATCATCTCTTAAGAAACTTTGGAATTGAGATAGGAAATGGACTTGGAGAATTATCTGGAAAGGTGTGGCGTGTAGGGCTAATGGGTTTTAATTCATGTGAGGAGAATGTTGATAGATTATTAAACCTTTTTGATACCGAGCTAAAGAAATTTTCTATTTTTGAGTCCTCAACTTTTTGAACCAAATCTTTAAAATTTGACTGCATTCATCTTCTAGGATACCTCCAATTATTTCCATTTTGTGATGAGCACTTTCATGTTTTGATAGGTCAATTGAACCACCCAATCCACCTCTTTTCTTATCGTAAGCCCCGAAAATAACTTTACCCATCCGTGCTTGAATAAGTGCAGAGGAACACATAGTACACGGTTCTAAATTTGTGATAATAGTACATTCATTAAATCTCCAATCATTTTTTATTAGAGATGCCTGCCTAAGTGCCATTATCTCAGCATGACCTAATGGGTCTTTATTTATATTCCTCCTATTAACCCCTCTCCCGATACATCTTCCTCTCTCATCTAAAATTATTGAACAGATTGGTAGCTCAACTTTCCCGATTTCTTTGGATCTTCTTAATATCGAATTCATCCACAAAATATATTTTGAATTATTTGTTTTTTTTTGTCGTTCTTCATTACTATCTCCATTTTCAAAAATATATCTCATTTACCAAGATTGAGAATAGAATTATTAATAGATATCTTATCTGATGGCTGAAGATTTAATTAATAATAAAGATATATATTTCCCCTCAAATTTAGGGACTAATGACAAATTGATTACTCTTCTGAATAGAGCAAGTCAAACTCTTTGTGACTGGTTCTCTAAAGCTGATAAAAATGGTCCTTTACCTTTTGATGAGAGTTTCAATTGTATTATGCCTTCGGAGGATGGTAACTCTGAGGAAGATTTGTTTTCCGAGATTGAATCTCTTTTGAATAATTCATTTAATCCCGTTCATCCTGGCTCACTAGCTCACCTTGATCCCCCACCTTTAATTTTTTCTATTTTGGGAGATTTAATTGCTGCTGGTTTAAATAATAATCTTCTCGCTTACGAGTTATCACCAAGTGTAACCTTGCTTGAGGAATCATTATGCAAATGGTTTGCTAAGAAAATAGGGTTTAATGATTTCTCAGGAGGTATAGCTGCTAGCGGAGGTACATTAAGTAATCTGAATGCACTTATTGCAGCTAGAAATAATGCTGGATTAAGTACGAATCCTAATTCTGTATTACTTGTTAGTGAAGATGCTCATTCTTCTTTCGTTAAATGTATAAGAGTAATGGGCCTTGATACTAGGAATCTTGTCAGGATTAAAACTGATAATCAAGGTCGAATGGATATAAACGATCTGAGAAACTCTTTAGATAAATGTTCAATAGAAAATAAAAAAATATTTGCTATTGTTGCCACCCTTGGGACAACTGTAAGAGGAGCCATTGATCCTATTAAAGAAATAAGTGTAATCTGTAAACAAAGAAACATATGGTTACATATTGATGGTTCAATTGGAGGGATTTTTGCTATAACGTCTATTCCAATCGAAGGTTTAAATAATATTAATCAGGCTAATTCGATAACGATAAATCCACAAAAAATCATTGGTATTACAAAGACTTCATCTTTGTTATTGGTTTCAAATATGAGTACTTTAGAAAATACTTTTAATACTGGATTACCATATATATCATCTAATGAAAATATTATAAATAGAGGAGAAATAGGCATACAAGGTTCTAGACCTGCAGAGGTTATAAAACTATGGCTTGGGTTACGTTTTTTAGGTCTGAATGGAATAGAAAATATATTAAAATCATCAATTAAAAGAAAAGATTTTTTTATTAAAAATATAAGTAAAAATAAATTTGATGTATATTCAGGTCCTCTTCATATTGTTTCATTCTTACCAAAGAAACTTGAGCCAAAAGACTCTGATGCATGGACTCAAACTAAAGTTAATGAACTAATTAATAATAATTTTATGCTTTCTAGACCAAAATTTAAAGGTAAATATTTTTTACGGGTTGTCATGGGCAATTACAATACAAAAGAATCTCATATTGAAGAACTTTTGAGACTTTTAGATGCTTAACTAATGAATATGGGTAGACCAAAAATTATTGCAATAGTAACAGGGTTTATATCTATAGCTATTTGTATTGCTTATTTACTCTTAATAACTATATTTGATTTCAGAACTTATCTAAATGATCAATTATCCAATTTTACATAGTAAATGGAGGCAAACTTTTATTTGATTTAAAATATTTTTTCATTTCAATTTTTGAAATAGCTTCTTTTACGAAATTATTTAGAATATCTTCTCTTTTACTTATTTTATAGATCTTATCTACTACTTCTTGAATTCCTCCATCTCCCCAATCTTGACCATTTTTAAAATATTCAATCAAACTTAGTCCGACTATTCTTATTAACCAGCCTGCTGTAACTGATTGTATAGATTTAGATAATATTATTTTAGTCAAGCTTGTAGCTAAAGCAGGAGAAAGAATGGCGAGACCCCCTTTTAGTATTCCTTGTTTAGCCAATGCGCTTAGCAATGAAGTCGCCAAATCTTTTGCATCTTTTTTTGTAAGATTTATTTCATATATTTTTGATAACTCCATTATCATTTGAAGGTTTACGGAGGTAGTAGTAAGGAAATCAACTGCTGGTAGTGGATTAACTAGTATTACTCCTCCTGTTATCCACATATATTTATTAATCACTTTATTTGACATCAAGTATCTTTGCTCTTGCACGAAATTTTTACTTTTAATACCTAACTTATTTGAGCGAAAAAGAATATTATCTGCCAATAACTCTTCACCATTCTTATCGAGCGTTTCAATTATTTCTCTAAATAAACTTCCTACCTCTGGAACTAAATTTAAAGCATCTGATTTTATATAGGGAGATTGTTGTGGTACTGCTATTGTTTGAACAACTGAAATTTTATTTTTTCTAGCGGAAGTTATAGAAATTATATTTTCTGTGATGAGGTTATTTTCATCTCTAGACCTTAAATCACATTTATTTAGAATTATAATAATTTTTTTCCTTAACTCTAATAATTCTTTAATTAGATAGTTTTCGTATTTATTTATGTCCTGATCTAACACAAAAAGAACTAAGTCAGAATTTGATGCTTGTATGATTGTTGCTTTTTCTCTTTCTTCTCCTAATTTAGATGGTTCGAATAAACCGGGAGTATCCACTATATTAATATTTCTTTTTAAGATTGGGATACGAATTTTATAGCTATTAATTTTCGTTGTTGTACCTATTTTTGCCGAAGTTTGTCCGACAATATTTTTTAATAATGCTCTCGCTATAGATGTTTTTCCAGAGGAACCTGCTCCAAAAAGAGTAACTTTATAATCTCCTATTTTTAATTGGGTCTCTAGCTTATTTTTTTGGTAATTTAACAATTCAACTTTTACTTTATCGTTAATTTTTTTATTAATTTTCTCGACACCCTCCAAACTTATCTTGGCAGCACCATATGTATTTTTGAATGAAAGTATATTTTTTTTATTTTTATATATAACTTTATAAACTATTTTTTTAAATAATTTTTTATCAATATTATAAAAGATATAAATAATTACTATTAAAAATAAAAGGTTATAAATATTTACTATTCTTATAAATATCGAAAATAAAATATATAGAAATAATATCGATACAATATACTTTATATACTTTAATTTCAAGTAATTCATTATTATCGATTATTTTTAAAAATGTTATAAAGTAAAAAAATAAAACCAATATTGATAGATATATCAGCAATATTAAATACTGGAAAATTTATAATATTTAAATTTATAAAATCAACCACAAAACCTTTAAATAGCCTATCTATACCATTGCCAATAGTTCCTCCAAGAATAAAGCTATAAGAATATAAATCGAATGAGTTTAAATTATTTTTCCTAAATATTAAATAAATAAGTAATATTGAAAAAAAAATACTTATTAAAGATAAAAATATTCTACTACCACTAAATATGTTAAATGCTGCCCCGTAATTTTTAACAAAGTCTAATTTGAATAAAAGAAAATCTTTATTAATGAAAGATTTTTTATTATAAAACATTAAATATTTCGTAAATTGATCTATTAGAACAATAAAAAAACTTAAAGATAAAAAATATAATTTTGTTTGAATATTATTAATCATTATTTGCTACGTTTTAAACGGCCAATAGGTTTAATAAGTAATAAAAGTGGAAAAAGCATTAAAAAATGATATCCAATCTTACCTAATGAGTATTTCCCTAAATTATATAAAAATAAATTAAATTGACTGTGAAATATAATTTGTATGAAGTTGTAGAGTATTCCAGTTAAATGCATAAAACCTATTGCTATAAATCCATTTTTTAAAAAGTTTCCAACGTTTATTTTATTTCTAGTATTTAAATTATCGATTATTTTGATTAATGGATACAAACCTAATAAATAACCAAAATTTGGAGTAATTAGATACCCTATCGAACCTCCTTGATGAAAGACTGGAGCTATAAATAAACCTAAAATTAAAAATATAGAAAATGCCCTGTAAACAACTTTTTTCTCAAAAATAAGTGTTAATACTACTACAGTTGGAATTTGCCATGTGATTGGAATCTCATGATTATTATGAGATTTACTGATAAATTGTAGTGGAATATAAACAGGTAACATTGTTGTTATTACAAGTGATTGAAGACTCACAAGTATCTCAATTAATTTATAAAAATTGAGCATGATTATAAATACTATTTACAAACTTCTCAGTGCAACAATTGGATCTAATTTAGAAGCTCTTTTTGCCGGTAAAACGCCAAAGATCAAACCTATTGATCCTGAAATGATCATGGTAGAAAAAGTTGTCGTAATTCCCACGGATGCTGGCAGTGGTGTTATCACAGATAAAAGAAAAACACCAGATAATCCAGTTGTTGTTCCTATTAATCCTCCAATTATAGATAAAATCAATGCCTCAATTAAAAATTGAATTAATATATCTGACTGTTTAGCTCCTATTGCTTTTCTAAGACCAATTTCTTCAGTCCTTTCACTTACTGAAACTAGCATAATATTCATAATGCCTATTCCTCCAACTACTAAAGATACTGCACCAATACCTGCCAATAAAAACGTTAGCCCGCTTGTTATGTTAGTTACTATATTTAATGCATCTTCTTGTGATCTAACAGCAAAGTCATCATCTCTTATTATTTTATGTCTTTGCCTTAATAAGTTAGTAATTTGAAATTTAGCAGCACTCGTTGATCTTTTATTTATTGCTTCCACACTAATAAAGCTTAAACTTACACCATATGTGGGATCCTTCCCAGTAATTCTATTTACCATGGTAGTTAATGGAATATAAGCATTTTTGTCTTGATTGCTTCCAAATACAGCACCTTTTGCTTTTAATATTCCGATGATTTCATAAGTATGATCTTTAATTCTGATTTTTTGACCAAGTGATGAAGATTTATCTTCGAAAAATTCGTCTTCAAGATCAGGACCTATTACTACATAACTTCTTGCACTATTAACATCACTTTTTGATAAAAATCTTCCTTTATCTACTTCAAAACTTCTTACATCAAGAAATTCAGGAGTAACTCCTGCAATTGATATATTTAGGCTTTTAGAATTTGATTGCACAATTTCATTTGCAGAGATTTGAGGAGCAACTTTTTTAACTGTTGGAACTTGATTACTTATTGCTAATGCATCTTCTAAAACAAGGTTTTTAGGAAATGAAATACCTCTTCTTCTTGTGTCATTATTCCCAGGAACAATGAATAAAACATTTGCACCTAAATTACTTAATTGGTTTTGTGCTAATGTTTGAGCTCCTCTCCCAAGTCCGACAAGTGTAATAACGGATGCATTTCCTATAACTATCCCAAGCATTGTTAACGAACTTCTCAATTTGTTTGATACTAAAGTTTTTGTAGCCATTCCTAAGGCTTCTTTTATTGAGATATTTCTAGACATATTTATATTTATCTATTGCATCATCATCTTCAATTTGTCCCATGTATATAACACCTTCATTAAGCTGCAATGTAATAAGGTCGCCATTAATAATTTGATGATTATCTATGTTTTCTAAGTTACAAATTGTAGAAATCCTTTTATTATTTTTGTTATACAAAGCGTATACATCATCTACATTTTGGTTCGTTACAATACCCGCTATATTTTTGCTCATTGGAATATTTTCCATTAATTCCTCTGGAACAAATATTATTTCTCCTGGACAAATTAAGGATATATCAAGATTATTTTTAATTATTCTTGCTTTACCTGTAACACCGATTTCACCTATTGAAATTCCTCTTGAAACGATCTTTCTAACCAAACCGACTTTTATTAAATCTGTAGACCCACTAATACCAGTTAATGTTCCTGCAGTTTGAACTACTAAATCTCCCTGATTTAGGATCCCCATCTCCTGGGCAATTTGAGTAGCTAAACTAAAAGTTTTTGCTGTTCTTTCATCATTTTGAACAACTATAGGAGTAACTCCCCAAACAAGTTGTAATCTTCTCGCTACATTTTTCTCTGTAGTAGTTGCCAAGATAGGTGTTGGTGGTCTGAATTTACTTACATTTCGAGCAGTAGAACCTGATTTTGTTAAAGGTATAATGGCTCCTGCGTCAAGTTGTCTAGCTATATTACTTACAGCTGCACTAATAGCATTTGGGATGGTACTAGGTAAGTGACTTTCAATAGCTTTAAGTGGATAATCCCTTTCAATTCTTCTTGCGATGGTTGCCATCGTTTCTACTGCCTCTACAGGATAATCACCAACTGCAGTTTCGTTTGAAAGCATTACCGCATCTGTTCCATCAAGAATTGCATTGGCAACATCACTAACTTCGGCCCTAGTTGGTCTTGGATTCGAAGCCATAGAATCAAGCATTTGAGTGGCTGTAATAATTGGGATGCCTAATGAATTAGCTTTTCTTATTAATTCCTTTTGTAAAAGAGGAACTTCCTCAGCAGGCATTTCTACTCCTAAATCACCTCTTGCAACCATAACCCCATCACATAATGGTAATACGGCATCAATTTGATCAATCGCTTCAAATTTTTCTATTTTTGCTACTACTGGAGTCGAATGACCATTTTTGTTTATTAAATCTTTTATTTCGTTTATATCGGATGGATTTCTTACGAAACTTAGGGCTATCCAATCAACTCCTTCAGATAAGCCGAATTTTAAATCCTCTTTATCCTTTTCTGTTAATGCTTTTACTGATAATTGAACATCTGGGAAGTTTACACCTTTATTATTTGAAAGAACTCCCCCCACGGTTACCGAGCACTCTAAAAGATTAGCTTTTGAATCTACTTTTTCTACAATCATTTCTATTTTTCCATCATCTAAAAGTATTCTTTTTCCTTCGCTAACTTCTTGAGAAAGTTTGTCATAGGTTACATTAGCAATAGTATTATTACACTCAACTTCATTCGATGTCAGTGTGAATTTATCTCCTTTTTTAACTTTTACTGGACCATCCTTAAAGCGCCCTAATCTTATTTTAGGTCCTTGAAGATCTTGTAATATTCCAATATCTATATCTAACTTATTTGATACTTCTCTTATGGTTTTTATTCTCGCAGCATGATCTTTATGATCTCCATGTGAGAAATTTAATCTGAATGTCGTTACTCCAGCTTTTATTAAATCTGTTATTATCTCTTCAGATTGTGTTGCAGGGCCAATAGTAGCTACTATTTTTGTTCTTCTTTTTAAATCAATATTCGACATATATAGATAATATTGCTAGATATAAATAAATTTACCATACCCAAAGTTAGTTATTTAAGTCATGGATTTTAAAACTTATCAGAAAAAAGCGAGGGAAACAGCACAATATCCAAATTTAGGCTCTAATAATATTTATCCAACTCTTGGTTTAGTTGGTGAGGCTGGTGAGGTGGCAGAAAAAGTAAAAAAAGTCATAAGAGATAATAATGGAATATTTGATAACGAATCAAAATTAGGAATTAAAAAAGAATTAGGAGATGTTTTGTGGTATATCTCAAATCTTTGCACCGAATTAAATTTTAATTTAGAGGATGTCGCATTACAAAACCTCGAAAAATTAAAATTGAGAGCTGCTAAAGGAAAGATAAGCGGTTCTGGAGACGATAGATAAAATCAGCTATATCCTAAGCTTGCATACTGAAGATTTGTTATTAAGTTTTGAATAACATTTAAAAGTAAAAAAGCTAATAAAGATGAAATATCGAATCCCCCAATTGGAGGGATAATTCCTCTAAAAATGTTTAAATATGGATCTGTGATAGAAGCTAATGCAGATAAAACACCATTACTCCAATCTATGCCTGGAAACCATGTAAGTAAAATTCTTATGATTAGTATGAAAGAATAAATTGATAAAGTTTGGCCTAGAACTGCAAAAATCTCAGATAACATTATCTTGCCGTAATTCAACTTATTCTAACATTTACTTATTATTCCTGCTTTTATTAGGGCTTCCTATTTTTGAGAGATATTCATTACTCACGGCAAAAGTTTGAAAAAACTTTTCTGATAATGATAACCAATATGATCTACCATCTTTTTGCTTCCGTTTGACAATAAACTTCTTTTCTAATAATTCCTTAATATGATCATAAGCGCCTGAACCTCTTAGAAGTATAAGGTCCGATTGAAGGATCTTTTTTTTGATTGCAATGGTTGCTAACGTCCTTAATTCTGATGTTTTCAAATCAGAAGGAAGTAAATCCTCCACGAATTCGTTAAGACTAGATTTTATTTCGAGAGAAAAACTATTATTAACTTCATTTAATTCAATAGCTGAGCTTGGATTAGAGTATTTATTTTTTAGATCTTTAATTGCCTCATTTATTGAATTGATATCAGAGTTAGTAATTTCTGAAAGATCACTTTTTGTAATAAGTTTACCTTTCAAATATAGAACAGCTTCAACTTTAGTAACTAGATCTATATCTGGTTGTGGCTTGGTTTTCAGATCAGACTGATTGATTTTTTATTACCGAAATCTTCCCTAATTTACCTCATATTTAATCTGATGCACCAAGGAATAATTTATATGTATCGTTTTGAGTTTCATCCCAGAATTTATAGCCTAAAATTCTTATAAATTCGTTCCATTCTAAAACTTCATTTCTATCGATTAAAACTCCAATAACAATTTTCCCAACATCAGCACCATAATTCCTATAGTGAAAAACGCTTATCGACCAATTAGATTTCATATTATTTAGGAAATTTATTAATGCTCCAGGTCTTTCAGGAAACTCAAATCTATATAAAAGCTCGACAAAGTTTCTATTATTCATTTCCTTGAAATTCTTGGGTAATCTTCCACCTACCATATGTCTGAGATGATTTTTAGATAATTCATCATCACTTATGTCAATAAATGAGTACTCCGAATTTCTAAATTCATCTAAAAGATTATTTTTATCAATTAATCCATAGACTTGTACTCCTACAAAAATTTGCGCATTCTTAGAGTTAGACATCCTATAGCTAAATTCAGTTAAATTTCTATTATTAAGTAACTTACAAAAATCAATTAAACTACCAACACGTTCAGGAATTTCAACAGCCATCATAACTTCTTTAAACTCTCCAAGTTCTGCTCTTTCTGCTACAAATCTAAGCCTTTCAAAATTCATATTTGCACCACAAGCTATCGCAACCATTCTTTTATTTGTATGATTCGAATTCAAGATATCTTTTTTCATTCCTGCAATTGATAATGCTCCTGCTGGCTCTAGTATTGATCTAGTATCCTCAAAAACATCTTTTATAGCTGCACATATTTCATCAGTATTAACACGAATCATCTTATCTATATATTTTCTTCCAATATCAAAAGTATTTTTACCAATTTTTTTAACCGCTACTCCATCTGCAAATTGCCCAACAGAAGATAATTCCACAATTTTGGATTCTTTCAAGGATTTTGTCATAGCGTCTGCGTCTTCAGGCTCTACGCCAATTATTTTTACTTCAGGCCATATTTTTTTTATATATAAAGATATTCCTGATATTAATCCACCACCACCAACAGCAATATAAATAGCATAAGGTTTATCTTTTAATTGCTGTTCAAGTTCAATAGCTATAGTTCCTTGTCCTGCAATAACATCTGGATCATCAAAAGGGTGGATAAAACATAAATTTCTTTCTTGGCTAATCCTTATTGCTTCTTTATAAGTTTCATCATAGTTATCACCAAATAAAATAACTTTTGCTTTTAAATTTTTTACCGCATTAACTTTTACTAAAGGCGTTGTAATGGGCATCAATATAGTCGCTTGGCAATTTAACTTGAGAGCACTAAGTGCAACTCCTTGAGCATGATTACCAGCACTGGAAGTAATTACTCCTTGAGCAAGCTGTGAATTGGTGAGCTTACTCATTTTGTTATATGCACCTCTTATTTTGAATGAAAAAACATCTTGAAGATCTTCCCTTTTTAGAAAAACTTCATTATTAAGCGTATTACTTAAATTATGTGCTTTCTCTAGAGGTGTTCTTTTTGCTACTTCATAGACATTAGCTTGAAGTATTTTTTCAAAAAAATCATTCATACATATATTTTTAGCATTAATTATTAATCTAATAAAACATTACATGATCTATTTCAAAAAAAATACTCA
The DNA here is from genome assembly GCA_902534675.1 of uncultured Prochlorococcus sp. Taxonomy (GTDB): domain Bacteria; phylum Cyanobacteriota; class Cyanobacteriia; order PCC-6307; family Cyanobiaceae; genus Prochlorococcus_A. Next base: position 4,245 of record CACAQQ010000010.1, on the reverse strand, counting down.
TTTTGCACCTCGGCGTTTTAGATTATATAGATACCAATTTTTGTTCAATGCTTTTAAGTGAGTTAAGTCATCCAAATGAACTACATGGCTTAACAGTTTCACAATTAGAGGAAATTGCCTGTCAAATTAGAGAAAGACATCTTCAAGTAGTCTCCACTAGTGGCGGACACCTTGGTCCCGGTTTAGGTGTGGTGGAGTTGACATTAGCTTTGTATCAGACTCTTGATCTTGATTATGACAAGGTTGTATGGGATGTAGGTCATCAAGGTTATCCCCATAAATTAATAACAGGTCGTTTTAGTGATTTTGATTCCCTTAGACAACAGAATGGGGTAGCAGGTTATCTTAAAAGAAGTGAAAGTAAATTTGACCATTTTGGTGCTGGTCATGCGAGCACATCTATTTCAGCAGCATTGGGTATGGCGATAGCAAGAGATAGAAAAGGAGAAAAATATAAATGTGTAGCTGTTATTGGTGATGGCGCTTTAACTGGGGGAATGGCTTTAGAAGCAATAAATCATGCAGGGCACTTACCAAATACTCCCTTAGTCGTAGTACTAAATGATAATGATATGTCTATATCCCCTCCCGTTGGAGCTCTTTCATCTTATTTAAACAAGGTAAGACTTAGTCCCCCATTACAATTTTTATCAGATAGTGTCCAAGAAGGTGTAAAAAATATTCCATTAATTGGTAAGGATATTCCAGAAGAATTTAAAAATATTAAAGGAAGTGTGAGACGTTTAGCTGTTCCTAAGGTAGGAGCTGTTTTTGAAGAACTTGGATTTACATATATGGGTCCAATTGATGGACATGATATTGGAAATTTAATCAATACATTTAATACTGCACATAAACAAAAAAAACCTGTGCTTGTTCATGTTGTTACAACAAAAGGTAAAGGTTATCCTTATGCAGAGGCTGATCAAGTTGGGTACCATGCTCAGTCTGCATTTGATCTTACGACTGGAAAATCTATTCCATCCAAAAAACCAAAGCCTGTAAGTTACAGTAAAATTTTTGGGCAAACTTTATTAAAAATATGTGAACAAGACAGTAAAGTTATTGGTATCACTGCAGCTATGGCTACTGGCACTGGTTTAGATATATTACAAAAAAATATCCCAGATCAATATGTCGATGTAGGAATTGCTGAACAGCATGCAGTCACTCTTGCCGCTGGAATGTCATGCGATGGTCTTAAACCTGTTGTAGCTATTTATAGTACTTTTCTTCAACGTGCATTCGATCAATTAATTCATGATGTAGGGATACAAAATTTACCTGTATCGTTCGTACTTGATAGAGCCGGGATAGTTGGTGCTGACGGTCCTACTCACCAAGGACAGTATGATATCAGTTATATGAGATCCATACCTAACTTTGTCTTAATGGCGCCGAAGGATGAATCTGAATTACAAAGAATGTTAATAACATCAATTAACCATAAAGGACCTACAGCTCTAAGAATACCTAGAGGTTCTGGATTAGGGGTGGCTGTAATGGATGAAGGTTGGGAGCCTTTGAATATAGGTGAAGCTGAAATACTTGAAGAAGGACAAGATGTTTTAATTATTGCTTATGGATCAATGGTTGCATCAGCTATTGAAACAGCAAGGATCCTAAAAAATATGAATATTAATGCATGTATTGTTAATGCAAGATTTGTAAAACCTCTCGATAAAAATCTTATTATGCCTTTGGCAAGTAGCATTCAAAAAGTGGTAACTATGGAAGAAGGAACCTTAATAGGTGGATTTGGTTCTGCAATAGTTGAATTACTTAACGATAATGAAATAAATATTCCTGTATACAGAATAGGTATACCCGATGTTTTAGTTGATCATGCTTCACCTGACCAGAGTAAAGAAAAATTAGGACTTATACCTGATCAGATGGCAGATAAAATTGTTAAGAAATTTAAGTTAAATAATTAAAAATTTAATAAATAAACTTTTAATAAATAAACTTTTATAAAACACCTCGTGAGGCTAAGCCTAAGATTGCGCCAATTCCGAAAATATGACCTAGGCAATTAGCACCTACAACTGATGCGTGACTTAAACCACCATAGAACTTTGAATTAGGTATTTCAAAACCTTCATTAGGTTTTCTGATAGTTGCTCTAGCAATTGCATAAGCAAAAACATTACATGCAATCATAACAACGGCGCACTTTGGTGACCATTCGAATGTTGCTGGAGCAGAAGCAGCTGCAAATAATGTAGTAAACATAAAAAATCGTTATTTTCATATATTCTCTAATACTTTTACCTAAAAAACACAAAATTGTTAAAGGTCTTAAGAGTTGTTTACTTCTAAGTTATTTAAAATCTTTATGAAGCCCAACAAAATAACAAAATCGCTTAGGGTTAAGAAAGATTCTGCTAAACCATGCAAGAAGTCAACCTCAACAAGTGTTTTATCGTAGTAATTTAATGTGTAGATAGAAACTACTATTGTTATAAAAACAAATAAAACTGTTAAGGAATAACCTGTTTTTACTAATTTATTAACAGATTTAATTTTATATAAGTAAAACAAAAAGATTGCATATGGAAATATAGATGCTGCGAACAAAGCTGTATTGTCAATTGAAGCTAATTTTTCTATAAATTTTATAAATAAATCATTCATAAGTCTCTTTCTTTTTGAAAATAGTGAATGATGCAATAGCTAATGTTGAATTTCCTATAAATGTAAATATCCCTTGAAGGGTTACTAATCCATACAATGCATCTTGATTATCATAGATATGCCAAGTTATAGCGCACATAGCTCCTATTAAGTTTGGGACCATAGCTAAGCTTAACCAAAAAAATAAATTATATTTTTTATATGTAGAAATTTTGTATATGACAAAGATGGTAAATATCCATTCAATAACTGAAGAGATATGAATTAACCAAGTTCCAAATGAAAGTTCGTGCAAAATTTATATTTTTTTCTTTAGGACATTAAGTACTTCTTTGGCATGATTTATGGGTAAAACACTTATCCATCTATAAGCAATTTCCCCTTCTGGAGAAATCAAAAAAGTATTTCTATCTGAAAATGGGGGAATCCATGAACCATATTTATCGCTAATAATTCCCTCAGGATCAGATAATAAAGTGTAGTTTATGGATTTCTCGCTGCAGAAACTTTCATGAGAATCTTGATTGTCAGCACTAATACCAACAATTTCGGCATTATATTTTGAAAAATCTTTTTTTAATTCAGAAAAACCTTTAGCTTCAAGAGTGCATCCTGCTGTAAAGTCCTTTGGATAAAAATACATAACAAGCCATTTACCTTGAAAATCATTTAATTCCCATATTTTTTTTGATTTTATGTTTTTATTAAAACCTTCTAATTGAAAGTTTGGAGCCATTTCCCCTACTTCAGGAGCAAAGTCAAAAGCTATTGCTGAATTACAATTAAATAAAAGAATGAATGGTATTAATATATTTACAACTAAATTTCTCATCAAATTTAGAATTTTTTTAAATCAACTCCATTTGATTTAGCAAATTTATCTAATCCCACTTTCTGTATGGATTTTAGCGCTTTGGTGCTAATTTTTATATTTACCCATTTTTTGCCTTCATCCCACCAAAGTCTCCTTTTTTGGAGATTAACTTGTTGCAATTTTTTTGTACGAATATGTGAGTGGCTTACAGCCATCCCATTATTAGCTTTTGCTCCAGTAAGTTCGCAAACTCTTGACATATTTTTGAGTTATATCTTTAAAAATTTTAACACACGACTCAAGTTGTTGAATTAAGCAATTCTGACATTAGTTCAGCGTTACTATTTTGTAAATTAATAATCTGTTCTTGATCTAATCCACCAACAGATAGTTTAGCCATATCGTAAACATGATTTGCAATTTTAGATGCCAATGGATTTTCCATAGGGTCTTTTTTATCAATTATTATTTTATTGCTTGTAATTTTATTAAGACCAACAATAAGTGGATGTTCCTTATTAATTAAAAGCACATGATATTCAGGTAAGCCAGGCATCTTTTGTTCCATATAAGCACCCATATCATTAATTCTTCTCATTTGCTCAGGAAGCAAAATCATCGCAGGTGGTGCATCTTTACTTGAAATTGACTGAACTTTAACGGTTACTTTCTCATTGTTAAGTGCTTTTACAATCGTATCTCTAAGATTTTCTGTATTTGATTTGCCATCCTTATCTACAATTTCATTAGATTCTTTATCTTCTAGTTCATTTATTTCTGAATCAACTCTTTGA
>CACAQQ010000009.1 GCA_902534675.1 uncultured Prochlorococcus sp. | reverse complement strand
AAATAAAAAATTGACTATCAATAGGTTTTAAAAGTACGAAGTCTAATGTTCCTTCTCTTATATGTTTAACTATTTCTGTAAGATTAGGATTGAACCATGTGTTTGTTATTCCATTCAAAATCGTATAAATAGCTTGGATTATTAGTGCCTGTTCAAATTTCCACCCTCCAATATATCCACTATTTTGAAAGAAAATAGATAATAGAAAAATACTCCCTACTAAACTTAAAATTGCAGTTATTAAATCAACTACTATATTTGCCTTATACTCCAATTCAGAAGCTAAAGAAGTATGTAAGAATTTTTTATAAACATTTAGATATTTTCTTAAATTCATGACCCCATTGCTGTATATTTTTTCGTTCCTTCAGACCAGATTTTCTTAAATAGTGGGAAAAGTAAAAAAATCCATAGAATTTGCATACCTAGGCCTCCAGTAATATTGGTTTCATTACCTGACAGTAAGTTCGCAGGGAAATCAATTAGATATGGAAAAGGAGTCAAATAAATCCAAGATTTAACATGCGCGGGAAATGAAACTACTGGTGCTAAAAGTCCTGAGAGAAATAAAGTGGGAATAAATAACAATCTTTCTATCGATGATGCTTTCTCTGTCCAGAAACATAGACATGCAACAATTGACTGAATTAAAAATTGAATCAAGAAGGATAAGAAAGTAGATACTATCGATAAGAGTAAAATACCTAAATTTGGTATCCATATACTTTCTGGATTAAAAATAAAAAAGAATAATGCTATTATTAGCGCAAAAGGAAATCTTGTTATTTGTTCAGCAAGATGTTGTGCAAAATATCTGAAAAATGGATTTAAAGGTTGGATTAAATACGGAGATACTTTCCCCATAAGAGAATCCTCTTCAAAACTAAATACAACCCAAACTACAGAAAACTGTCTTACAAAAAAAGCACATAAGAAATACCTAGAAAGCATAACATCACTAATGTTTATGGATTCATTTAGATTATTATTTGTCCAAATGTTTAACATGAAAAAAGGAATAATCCCTGAAATTGCCCATAATGCAATTTCCACTCTATATTCCAACATGTTTGAATATTGGACTTTTAATAAGGTAAATATTTTACTGTTAATCAGATTAGATTTCATATTCTTTCTTGATTAATACCTTTCCAATAACTTCATCTATAGGTGGTTCATTTATGTAAAGGTCTTCAATATCAAAATTATTTAGGATAGATTTTAGTGAAGAGGTAATAGAGTTGTTTTCAATTTTTATAGTGATTTCATTCTTTATTTTATTTTTAACAGTAAAACCGGAATTTTCTAATTTAATTGCATCCTCTTCTGAGCGACAAACTATTAATATTTCTTTAACAGGAGAAAGTTTTTTTAATAATAGGTCAAGTTTCCCATCATAAGATATCGCCCCTTCATGCACACATATAACTCTCTTGCATAGCGATGTAATATCTTTCATGTAATGACTGGTTAGGCATATCGTTGCATTAGTTTCCTTATTATATTTTTGAAGGAATTTTCTTAAATTTCTCTGTGCATTAATATCTAATCCAAGTGTCGGTTCGTCTAAAAAAAGAATATTTGGTTCATGTATCAAAGCTGCTAGTAATTCTGATTTCATTCGCTGACCTAGTGAAAGTTTTCTAACAGGTATAAATAGCTCTTCATCGATTTCAAGCATTTCCGAGAGTTTTTTAATCCTCTTTTTAGCTTCGAACTTATCTAAGTCATATATTGATGCATTCAAATAGAATGATTCAATAGGCGGAAGATCCCAAATAAGCTGTTGCTTTTGTCCCATTATTAAGGTGATATTCTTTAGGAAATTTTCTTTTCTCCTGAAAGGTAAGTAGCCTGAAACCAAAATCGAACCTTCACTTGGATAAATTAAGCCACAAAGCATTTTTAATATTGTTGTTTTCCCAGCTCCATTAGCACCTAGAAAACCTACTATTTCTCCTTCCTTAATTTCAAAACTTATATCTTTTATAACTTTTAAACTTTTTGTTTGTCTTCTAAAAAAATGTTTAATTGTTCCTTTTAAACCTGGTTCTTTGGACGAGATATCAAATGATTTAGATAAATTTCTTACATCGATAATATTTTGTACCATTTAAATTTTTAATTACTGAAATTTTATATTTAAACTAATTGTTAAATTATTCATATTTTAGAAAATTTTTTAGCCAATTAAAAAATATCTTTAAACGATACAACCAGCCAGATAAAAAAGTTAATTGGATTAAGTAACTCGCTTACCTTATTTTTATTTTCATAATTTAATCCTCTTAAAAAATCAAATATATAATTACTATTCTCTTTTTTATCATTATTTTTTTTAATAATATTACCATTTTCGTCGAGAAGATCAATTTCATCTTCAAAAAACCATTGCTCTTTTCCATTAGATAATTGCAAGATAACTCCTATACCTTTGCCATCAGTTATTCTGAAATCACTTATCTTACACAAGGAAGAAACATTTATCGCATCAATAGTTTCTTTGGTAAGTCTATCCTTAGATAGTTCTAGGTTGACTTGAACAGAATTTCCTATCTTAACCTTATCTAAAATTGACATTTTTTAGGTTATTATACCTAGTGATAAAGGATTTTTGCGATTAATTCAGATTTTTTGAATTATTTCAATAATTAAGAATTTTTGAAAAGAGCTTCAAGGATTCTTTTTATTGAAATTGTTAGTACTCTCAAAAATACAAAAAACAGACCTAACCAGCCTAATATGACAGCTATTGATAACATGCTTGAACCTAAATCACGCTGTAAAAAATTCTGCATGTAATCTTAAATTATACAAATTTTACTCTACTTTATTAAATTACTTATTAAAGATGTAAATATTTAAAATTCAGATTTTTTTAAATTCTTTTTTATTGGCTTCTTTAATAGAAATGATTTCTGAGTTAATATTTACTTAGACAATTAATTCAATATTTTGGACCTAACTTTGAATTCATACATTGGAATACTTTTTATCATTACTGGCCTAATAGTTAGGGTTGACTTTAAATTCTCTATTCAAAAAGATCTCAAATAATTTTTAATAAACTATTCTAGTTAAAAAATAATCTTTATTTCTATAATTGCTATAAATACTTCAAATACTAAAAAAGCAGCTTTGAAGCTGCTTTTAAATGGTGGCGGGGGGGAGATTTGAACTTCCGACCTTCGGGTTATGAGCCCGACGAGCTACCAGACTGCTCTACCCCGCGACATATACATAGCATACATCTGAAAGGGTAATTTTTTCTATTTATTTATGATTCTTGGAATTTTAATTGACCTTTAACTTCAATTTGCACTCCTTCGGCGAAATTAAATACCTTTTCTTCTATATCCTGAATTCTTAAATCAGATATCCAATCTAACTGTTTTAGTAAATGCAGACCTACAGCATGCTTAGCTCTTTTTGAACCATCTTCTACTTTTAAGGCAAGTCCTATACCTTCATTAACCTTACATAGGCACTGAATCCCCTCTGCTCCACCTTTGCCTATAACTTGTCCATGAGAAGCCTTAATTATTTCTGTATCAAATTTATTGTTATCACTAATCATAATTGGGTTAGTTGTCATAGCTCTGCTAATTTGCTCTAATTCAGCATTTTCAGAACAACTTAGAAGGGAATATAACTTTGACATTTCTATTAGTTTTAAATACAGAGTTGGTGCACCACAATCATCACGTTCAGGGTTTATTTCAGATATTGGAATTTCAAGTAATTCAGAAATAATTCTGAATATTTCAACTTGAAGTGGATGATCCCCTTTTAAGTAACTATCTAGTGGCCAATTCATTTTTTTGCAGGTAGCTAGGAAAGCAGCATGTTTACCTGAACAATTGTGTTCTAAAGGACTGGTGTTTGATTTTGGACATTTCAGTTTTTCAATGTCGATGTCGTATTCCCATAAAATTTTGAATGCTTCCCTTGAATGAAGTTTTGAACCACTATGAGAACCACACGCTAATGCAATTGATTTTGAATCATTGTTGATTTTTGAGGCAGCTCCACTGCTAACAAACGGTATTGCCTGAAAAGGTTTTAATGCTGATCTTATGAAACTTTTGTATTCTGGATTACCTGCACACATTAAAACCCTCCCTTTTTTGTCACTAACAACAGCATGAATTTTATGGATGGACTCAATATTTGATCCTCTCATTAAGGTTGCTTGTAAAGGAGGATTATTTGATGTATAAAGGTTTTTGAAGTTAGAACTCATCTAGAAATTGTTATATTGAAAAAGTAGTATTCCTGATAAACCCAATACTAAGATAATAGAAAAAATTTGAACTAAATTTTTTAAAATAGGCTTAACCTCAATTGAGGCTATGAGTGATTCTTTTTCTTTCAAAACTAATGGCTTTATCCATATTTGACCGTCATACCAACCAGATTCCTCGTACTCAACTCTTTCAGATGTTAATCTCTTAAAAACATGATTCCAACCAAGATACAATCTGATAGTAATCAGGAGAGGTATTGATAAGCTACTAAAAAAACTTAATAGAAAATATTTTAATAGGGATGATTTGAAATAGACACTTCCTGAAGAAATAACAAGAAACAGAATAAAAGTACCTATCCAGAATTTGATTAATATTAGGATTAGTGATTTCTTTGTTTTTGGCCATGAAAAAATAATAGATTTTGATAATTCAATAAATTCATTTGTGGGTTGTTGCTCTCTAGGTACAGGGCATTTAGATTCGTTCATAAATAATTATGGAAATGTAAGATTATCTCCATGACTCCAGAATGATTCAAGGTCATAAAATTTTCTAATTTCTGGTTGAAAAATATTTACAATTAAGTCACCGTAATCAAGTAAAGCCCACTTCGCCTCGTTAACACCTTCTTTTCTTATTGGTTCAATTTTAGCATTATCTCTAAGCTCTCCCTCTACAGATTTAGTAATAGATCTAACTTGTACATCAGATAATCCTTCTGCTATCAATATCCATTCACTAATGAATGAGACCTTGTCAATTTTTATAAGTTTTATATCTTTAGCCTTTTTTTCATCACAAGCTTTAGCTGCCAATAAAACTAAACTTTTATTGTCCATAAACATTTTCGCTTGAGACTGATTTTTCTGAGCCTTCTTGCTGAGATAATTCTGATCTGGCTTTTTCAGCACTTTTTCTTAACGCATCTAATCTATCTTCAAAGAAACTTCTTTTTTTCTTTTTTCGTGTTTTTTCAATTAATTCTTTTAATGCTCCCCCAAGACTTTTGTATGCATTTGGGATGCTATATCCAAATCTGCAGGCGATATCTATAGCCCTTTCATCTGCATAAATAGCATCTTGAAGTTTTTTTTCAGAATTATTTTTTAAATATAATCTATATCCTGCAAAACTTGATAAGCCAAGGGCAAGTAATAATAGTAGACCATCTTGTACCCACAACTCTCCAATTGCCCCTCCAAGGCCTATAGCAAGAGCGGCCATTTCCCATCCATCTCTAGGAATAGTGTCATTTTGGATTTTTCCAACTTCATGCCAAAATAATAGGTTCCTATGGTCAATTGCAAAATTATCCCATTCGTCTAGATCTATTTGAATTTCAACCTCGTCACGACCTATCTCCTCAAGTGTTATTAGAGGTGGATCTATAGCGGCAGCAGCTTCAATAAATACCCAACTTTCGTTCTCTGGAGGCAACAAACTTTTAAGTCGCTGAAGTTCGCTCATAAAAAATTATTTTTCTTTCAATACTATAGAAACAAATGTTGCTTTTCAAGTAACTTGATTAACATCTGATGATTTATAAGTAGCATGAAATAAATGATGGTTTTAAATTATGCCTCAAAGAGGTGATCTTAAGAAAATTCTTATTTTAGGTTCAGGACCAATTGTTATAGGACAGGCTTGCGAATTTGATTACTCTGGGACTCAGGCATGCAAGGCGTTAAAAAAAGCTGGTTATGAAATTATCTTAATAAATTCAAATCCCGCCTCGATAATGACTGATCCTGATATCGCAAGCAAAACATATATTGAACCTTTGACTCCTGAAATCGTTTCTCAGATAATATTAAAAGAAAAACCTGATGCAATTCTTCCCACAATGGGAGGTCAAACTGCTTTAAATCTTGCAGTTAAATTATCAGAGTCAGATTTTTTAAAAAAAAATAACGTTGAATTAATTGGTGCTGATTTAAAAGCTATTAGTAAAGCTGAAGATAGAAAATTGTTTAAAGAGTCGATGGAAAAAATAAATGTAAAAGTATGCCCATCAGGTATAGCATCCAACCTTGCTGAAGCTAAAGATGTATCCAAAAAAATTAATTCTTATCCTCTCATAATTAGGCCTGCATTTACTCTTGGTGGAGTTGGAGGTGGAATTGCGTTTAACCTTGAAGAATTTGTTGAATTGTGTAAGACAGGTTTAGATGCAAGTCCAAATAATCAAATATTGATTGAAAAATCTCTAATTGGTTGGAAAGAGTTTGAATTAGAGGTGATGAGAGATACTGCAGATAATGTTGTAATAGTTTGCAGTATTGAAAATTTAGACCCAATGGGTGTCCATACTGGAGATTCGATTACTGTAGCTCCCGCACAGACTCTAACGGATAAGGAGTATCAGAGATTGAGGGACTTATCATTGAAAATCATTAGAGAAGTAGGAGTTGAAACTGGAGGCAGTAATATTCAATTTGCAATAAATCCATCTAATGGAGAAGTAATTGTAATTGAAATGAATCCTCGTGTGAGTAGATCCTCTGCTTTGGCAAGTAAAGCAACTGGATTTCCCATAGCTAAGATTGCAGCTCTATTATCTGTTGGCTATACACTTGATGAGATTATTAATGACATTACAAAAAAAACACCTGCATGTTTTGAACCATCAATAGATTATGTAGTTACCAAAATTCCAAGATTTGCCTTTGAAAAGTTCAAAGGTTCCTCAAATACCTTAAGCACTGCCATGAAATCCGTAGGAGAGTCAATGGCAATCGGGCGTTCTTTTGAGGAATCATTTCAAAAAGCATTAAGATCTCTAGAAGTAGGTATTTTTGGTTGGGAATGTGATTCACTAGATGAATTTAAGAATGAGAATCACTTAATGAATAGTTTAAGAAACCCTACTTCTGAAAGAATTCTCATAGTTAAAAAAGCTATGCAACTCGGGAAAACTAATTCTTATATTCACGAAGTTACTAATATAGATCAATGGTTTATAGAGAAATTACGAAATATCTTTAATTTTGAGCACAATTTTTTGAAAGAAAAAGAACTTTATGATTTAGATAGGGATTTGATGCTACATGCTAAACAATTAGGCTTTTCAGATCAACAAATATCAAAATTAACTAATGCTGAATTTTTTGAAGTGAGAAAATACAGGAAAGATATGGATATTATACCAATTTATAAAACAGTTGATACTTGTTCAGCAGAGTTCTCATCTTCAACTCCCTATCATTATTCAACTTACGAAGAATCATTTATTAATTTAGATTCTGAAGTTTTTGATACAGAGATTTCAGACAATGATATATCAAAGAAAATTATGATTCTGGGAGGAGGGCCAAACAGAATTGGTCAAGGAATAGAATTCGATTACTGTTGTTGTCATGCTTCATATCAAGCTTCAACAAATGGTTGCAAAACAATAATGGTTAATAGTAATCCTGAAACTGTATCTACCGATTACGATACTAGCGATATTTTATATTTTGAGCCTGTAACTTTGGAGGACGTACTCAACATAATAGAAGCTGAAAATCCTTATGGTTTGATTGTTCAATTTGGAGGTCAAACTCCACTGAAATTATCCTTGCCTTTATTTGAATGGCTTAAAACTGATGAGGGGTTAAAAACTGGTTCAAAAATTCTAGGAACTTCTCCAGTCTCTATCGATATTGCAGAGGATAGAGAGGAATTTACAAAAATACTTGAAGAATTAGGTATTAGGCAACCTTTAAATGGTTTAGCTCGTAATCAAAATGAAGCACAAACGGTAGCAAAGAATATTGGATTCCCTTTGGTTGTAAGACCCTCATATGTTTTAGGAGGTAGGGCAATGGAAATTGTAAAAGATGAAATTGAATTGTCTAGATACATCTCTGAAGCAGTTAAGGTATCACCTGATCATCCTATCCTTCTAGATCAATATTTGAATAATGCTATTGAGATAGATGTAGATGCTTTATGTGATTCAGAAGGATCGGTTGTAATTGCAGGTCTAATGGAACATGTGGAACCTGCAGGAATTCATTCGGGAGATTCAGCTTGTTGTTTACCTTCAATTTCTCTTTCGGCCTCCACTATCGATAATGTAAAACGCTGGACTAAATTAATTGCAAAAAGACTAAATGTTATTGGTTTAATTAATTTACAATTTGCAGTGACAAATTTAAATAATAAAGACAACGAATTATTCATTCTTGAGGCAAATCCAAGAGCTTCCAGAACAGTTCCATTTGTTTCAAAGGCGATAGGTAAACCAGTTGCAAAATTAGCTACACAGTTAATGCAAGGTTTAACTTTAGAAGATATTAATTTCACCAATGAATTTGCTCCAAGATACCAGGCTGTAAAAGAAGCTGTTTTACCTTTTAAAAGATTTCCTGGATCTGATACACTTCTCGGTCCTGAGATGAAATCTACTGGAGAAGTAATGGGTTTGGCTAAGGATTTTGGAATAGCTTATGCTAAGTCTGAATTAGCCGCAGGAAATGGTGTCCCTTCTGAAGGGGTAGCTTTTTTGTCTACTAATGATTTAGATAAAAAAAATCTTGAAGAAATTGCTAAAGCATTATTAATTTTAGGATTTAAATTAATTGCAACAAAAGGTACAGCTGCATATTTGGTAGATTTAGGTATCCAAGTTGAAGTGGTGCTAAAAGTACATGAAGGAAGACCTAATATAGAGGACCTTATTCGTTCTGGACTTGTTCAACTAATAATTAATACTCCAATAGGATCTCAGGCACTACATGACGACGCATATTTAAGACGTGCTGCTTTAGAATATAATATTCCAACTTTTACAACCATTCCTGGAGCAAAGGCAGCCATAAAGGCAATAAAAGCCTTACAAAGTAATAAAATTGATACTTACTCTCTACAAGAAATCCATAATTAAAAACTTTAATCTAATTTTTTTAGTTTTTCTCTTAATTCATTAGCTAAAGAGTTTCTACTGATTGAAAGTAATTTCAATGTATCCTCATGCATTTTTAGTTGTGTCTCTGCTATTTGTAATACTTTTATAGATTCTTTAATGTCATTAGAAAGTTCATTTATAAAATACTTCTTTCCTTCAAAAGTTAAAACTGGGTTTCCAGAATCATTTTTTTTTTCATTCATAAATTTTAAATTATTAATTCTTAAGATAGAACTATAATTTTTTAATCAATTGTTTTTCACATAATTCTTTATAAATTCCTTTTTTATTTAATAAATCAATATGTTTCCCAACTTCAACAATTTCTCCCTTATTAAAGACAACAATTTTATCTGCACCTTGGGTAGTGGCTAATCTATGAGCTATTACAATAACAGTTCTATTTTTCATAGCTCTATTAAGACCTTCTTGAACTTCTGACTCTGATTCTGCATCTAATGCACTGGTAGCCTCATCTAAAAGAAGAATAGATGGATTCCCTAGTATTGCTCTAGCAATTGCTATTCTCTGGATCTGACCACCTGAAAAATTTGATCCTCTTTCGGTGATCTTGGTATTATATTTGTCAGGAAGGTTTTGAATAAACTGGTGAGCATTAGCTTTTTTTGCTGATTCAATAACTTCTTCTTTGGAATAATTCCTGCCCATTCTTATTACATCAATAATTTTTCCTGTAAATAGAAAGGGCTGTTGTTGCACTAGAGCAATATTTTTTCTTAAATCTTTTGTATTTAATAATTTTAGATTCTTATCATCAATAAAAATGTTTCCATTATTAGGAGTTAAAAATTTCAATATCAGAGCCATCATTGTACTTTTACCAGCACCCGAAGCTCCAACGAAAGCTGTAACTTCACCTTTTTTAATTTCTAAATTTATGTTTCTAAGAACTTGAGTATCTTTTTTGTATTCAAAATCAACTGTCTTGAAATGTATATTACCTTCAAGATTGTTTATCTTAGATAAATTTTCTTTATCTTCTTCAATAGGTTCTAGATTTATATTCTTCAACCTTTTTATCGATGCTTCTGCCTGTTTATAGTCATTAAAATTTGTACTTACATGGCTTATTGGATCAATAAGCATCAATATTGCAGCAAAGAAACTACTAAATTCTTCGCTTGTTAGAAGGCCAAGATTAATTCTTGCTGCTCCTAAACCTAATATTGCTAATATTCCAAAGGCTTCAACAAATCCTACAACTGGATGTTGAAATGCAAGTAATTTTAATGTTTTATATTTTGCTTTTTTATTTGCATTTAATCTTTTATAAAATCTATTTTCAATCCAATTTTCGGCAGCAAAAGCTCTTATGGTCGACATTCCATTTATAGATTCACCTATTAAACCTGCTAAATTACTAGTTGATTCTTGACTTTTTTCAGATGCACTTAAAACTCTTCTCCCAAAACTATTAACTGAAAGAATAATCAATGGTGCTAAAACAAAAGTTGATAATGTCAGTGACCAGTCTAAATAAAACATATATATTATTACCGCTAATAACTGCAAAGTACATGGAATAGTATCCTGAGCTGTTTTATAAATAACTTCGCTTACCCTATCTGCATCTTCTGTAAGTCTATATGTGATATCCCCCGCGGAAATTTTTTCAAAAGAATTCATATCTATTTTTTGAATTCTGCTAAATAAATTTCCTCTCATTACTTCACTAATTTCTAAAGATGGTTTTGCTATGAATACATCCTGTCCAAATTGAGCAGTTTTCTGAACTAAAAATACAAATAAAGACTTAACTATAATGCTAGAAACTTTTGAGAGGTCACCAGATCCAATCGCTGGGATTAAGTTGCCAGCAAAATAAGCTAGTAAAGGCCAACAAGCTACATAAATAAGCATGCATATAAAACCTTTAATAAACCTATTCGAATATGGTCTGACTGGTGGTATTAGTCTCAAGATATTATATATTTAATTGTTTATATTACTTTATCAATATCTTTGGGTACAAAAAACAATGAAATTGGATCAATTCTTAAAATGGAAAAATTTGGTCTCTTCTGGTGGAGAAGCAAAAATTTTTATTAAGTCAGGCTCTGTCAAAGTTAATGGTGTAATAGAAACTAGGAGAGGAAGAAGGTTAAATAAGGGAGATAAAGTTATATTTCTAAAAAATGAATTATTTTTCGAATAATTGGCCTAATAAACTCAATTTATATTAATATAATTTTCTTGGAGATAGTATTTTGAGAAAATCTGTAATTGCTGGTAATTGGAAAATGCACATGACTTGTGCTGAAGCTAAGTCCTATTTAGAAGAGTTTATCCCTTTAATAAAAAACATAAACGAAGATCGTAAAGTTGTTATTGCGCCGCCTTTTACTGCTATTTCAACCTTCTCAGATAATTCTGATTTTGATTATTTAAATATTTCTAGTCAAAATATTCATTGGGAGGATGAAGGAGCATTTACTGCAGAGATTTCCCCAAAAATGCTTCTTGAACATGGTGTCTCATATGCAATAGTTGGCCACAGTGAACCAAGGAAGTATTTTAGTGAAAGTGACGAACAAATTAATAAAAGAGCAGTTTTTGCTCAATCTAGTGGACTTACCCCAATAGTTTGTGTTGGAGAAACACTTGAGCAAAGAGAGAGAGGAGAAGCTGATAGAGTTATTACTAGACAGGTTGAACAAGGATTAGAAAATACAGATCCATCAAATTTAATTGTTGCATATGAACCAATATGGGCTATAGGGACAGGTAAAACATGTGAAGCTAAAGACGCTAACAAGATATGTTCTTTGATTCGGAAATTAATAGGTTTTGATGATGTGATTATTCAATATGGGGGATCTGTAAAACCTAATAATATTGACGAAATTATGTCAATGACTGATATAGATGGGGTGTTAGTTGGAGGGGCTTCATTAGATCCAAAAAGTTTTGCGAGAATTGCCAATTATCAATAAGAAAGATCCATGGCCAAAAGGCTGGGGACAAAAAACTTCAATTATGGGGGTTATTAATTTAACTCCTGATTCATTTAGTGATGGTGGAGAATTAAACTCTTCAAAAAAAGTTTTGGATCAAGTTAATTATTTTTTGCGTAATGGTGTGGATGTTATAGATCTTGGTGCTCAGAGTACAAGGCCTGGGGCTGAAGAAGTAGGCCCTTGTATAGAAATAAAAAGATTGATCCCATATCTGAAATTAATAAAATCTGAATATCCTGATGTTTTAATTTCTATTGATACCTTTAATTCTGAGGTGGCTTATGAAGCTCTTTTAAATGGTGCTAATTGGATAAATGATGTCACTGGAGGAAGAATGGATAAGGAAATATTAACTGTTGCTTCAAAATTCGACTGCCCATTCGTCATAACTCATAGTCGTGGAAATAGTCAAAATATGAATGAACTCTCTAATTACGAAGATGTACTGAATGATGTTAAGGATTCGCTTGATAGTTTAATAAAAAATGCTTTAGAAAAAAATATTTCTGAAAGAAATATAATAGTTGATCCTGGAATTGGTTTTTCAAAGGATATTGTTCATAACTTGGAAATCTTAAAAAACTTAGATGTATTTAAAAAATGGAATTTGCCAATTTTGATAGGCGCATCAAGAAAAAGATTTATAGGAGAAATTTTGAATGAGAAAAACCCAAAAGAAAGAGATATAGGAACACTTGCTGTAAGCTGTCTTTGTTCTCAATTTAATGTTGATATTGTGAGAGTTCACAACGTGAAACTAAATTATCAAGTTCTGAAAGTAGCTGATATGATTTACAGAAAATAATAAATTTATTATTCTTTAACTCCTTCGATTTTATCCTCTACCTCTTGATATAGTTCTTTCAACTGCTCAATATTTTCATCTGAAGTTTCCCAATATCCCCTTCCATTTACTTCTAGCAAAGTTCCAACAATTCTTCTGAAACTATTAGGATTAAGATCCATTAATCTTTTCCTCATCTCTTCGTCATTTATAAATGTTTCATTAGTTTCTTCATATACAAAATTATCTACTTGACCACTTGTCGCACTCCAACCAAGAGTGTAATTAAGTCTGTTAGAAAGTTCTCTAACTCCTTCATAACCAGATTTAAGCATACCTTCATACCATTTTGGATTTAAAAGTTTTGTTCTTGAGTCTAATCTAATAGTTTCTCCAAGTGTTCTAACTTGAGCATTAGAAGTGGTAGTGTCTGCTATATAGCTACTTGGTTCTTTTCCATCATCTCTTAGTGTCTTAATCAATTTTGTTGGATCTGAATCAAAATAATGACTTACATCTGTTAATGATATTTCTGAGGAATCAAGGTTTTGAAATGTAACATCTGCTGTTTTCATTACTGACTCAAAGACCTCTCTTTTTTGATTCATCTCACCTGGATTATCAGCATTAAAAGCATATGTTTTGCGAGATAAATACATTTCTTGTAATTCATTTTCTTCCTCCCACGTTGAGTTTTCTACGGCTAAATTAACATTTGAACTGTAACTTCCACTTGCATTAGAGAATACTCTCGCTGAAGCTTCTCTGATAGAGGTACCTTCTTTTTCTGCTTGTTCTAGTGAATGTTTTCTTACAAAATTAGATTCCAATGGTTCATCAGCCTCAGCAGCTAATTTGACCGCCTGATCTATTAATGCCATCTGATTTATAAATAGATCTCTAAATACTCCTGAGCAGTTAACAACAACATCTATTCTTGGCCTACCTAATTCTTCTAAAGGGATTAATTCCAATTTGTTGATTCTTCCAACAGAATCTGGTTTTGGTTTTACCCCAACAAACCATAAGATTTGAGCTAGTGATTCTCCGTAAGTTTTGATGTTATCGGTACCCCATAAAACACAAGCAATTGTTTCAGGCCAGGTACCTTGCTCTTCCTTTTGTCTCTCAATTAATTTGTCGACAACCGACTTTGCAGCAGCTACTGCTGCTGTAGTAGGGATTGATTGGGGATCAAGCGCATGGATATTTTTACCACTGGGTAAAACACCTGGATTTCTTATCGGATCTCCACCTGGTCCAGGTAAAACATAATTTCCATCTAATGCTTTAATGAGGCTATCCATTTCTTTATCAGCACAGACCTGTTCCAAACAGAAAAGTAAGTAATCAAATAATTTATTTAATTCCTTCTGGTTAACTTCGTTAAATCCATTTAAGTTACAGATTCTTAGCCAAGGGGTAGGTAAATTCAGACCAAATACTTTAAGAAAGTCAAACAATTTAGAAAGAAGTGATTTTTCTAAATAAACTCTGCCATCAACAATTTTTAAAGAGTTGACCATCGCAAAAATAGACTCTCTTGCTGTCTTTATGATTTTTTCATTTAACTCTACAAATTTGAGTTCACCTTTATTATTACCATCATAAATTTGTTCAATAGTCAGACCTATGGATTCTGCGAGTAATCCAGGAAGAGATCTTAAGCTTTCTTGTTCTCTTTCTAAAGATGCAATATTTACAAGAGTTGCAACAGCTTCTTCTGCTGTTGGAGCTTCTCCAATAGTATGAAGACCGCAAGGTAATAATCTACTTTCAATTTCCATCAACTGTTTATAGACATTACCAACAAATAAATCTCTTTCATCTATTGAAAGCTCTTCTACGTCTTTTGAAGGGAGCTCTACATCTTTGTCAAGGTTACATTGTTTAGAAGTTTCAACAATTGCATTAACAATTTGAATACCTCTACTATTTTCTCTTAATTGTTGATAAGAACCAACGAGCTCACTTAGTTCTTTAAGTCCTTTGTAGAGTCCTGCATTTTCCGCTGGAGGAGTCAGATAACTAATAGTTGAAGCATATCCTCTTCTCTTCGCAATCGTTGCTTCAGAAGGGTTATTCGCAGCATAGTAATACAAATTAGGCAATGATCCAATGAGAGAATCCGGATAGCAAGTTTCACTCATGCCCATTTGTTTTCCAGGCATAAATTCAAGTGAGCCGTGAGTTCCAAAATGAAGAACAGCATCAGCCCCCCAGATTTTTTCTACATATGTGTAATAAGCAGCAAAACCATGATGAGGACTAGCACTTCTTGAATAGAGTAATCTCATAGGATCACCTTCATAACCGAATGTAGGTTGAACTCCTATAAAAACATTTCCAAAATGTTTTCCATAGATAAGAAGGTTTTGTCCATCACTATTTAGGTTCCCAGGAGGTTTCCCCCAATTCTCTTCAAGTCTTTGTGAATATGGTGTAAATTCTTCGTATTCTTTTACTGACATCTTATGCGCAATATTTAACTCTGGAGAGCCATCCATAGCTTCAGGGTTGTTAATTACTTTTTCCATTAATTCTTTTGAATTACTTGGTAGTTCATCTATTTGATATCCTTTCGATTTCATCTCGAGAAGTACTCTATAAATTGAACCAAAAACATTCAAGTATGCTGCCGTACCAACATTTCCTTTGTCTGGTGGAAAACTAAATACTGTGATGGCTAATTTTTTGTCCTTTCTTTGTTTAACTCTTAAAGTTGACCATTTTATGGCTCTTTCAGCGATTACATCAACTCGATCTTGTAGCGTATGAGCTTTGCCTGTAGCATCATCACGACCTGAGAGGATAATAGGTTCAATAGCACCATCAAGCTCTGGAATTGCAATCTGAAGTGCTACCTGAACTGGGTGTAACCCTAGATCACTATCTTCCCATTCTTGTGTGGTTTGGAAGACTAATGGAAGGGCCACCATATATGGTCTGTTTAGCCTTTTAAGAGCTTCAATAGCTTTAGGATGATCTTGTCTTGCTGGTCCACCAACTAGTGCAAATCCTGTAAGAGATACAACTCCGTCTACTATAGGTTGATCCTTATTTATGGAATCATAATAAAATTCATTAACTGGTTTAGAAAAATCTAGACCTCCACAGAAGATAGGTAGTACTCTCGCACCTCTGTATTCCAATTCTTGAATTACGGCAACGTAATGAGCATCATCACCAGTAACTATATGGCTTCTTTGAAGCACTAAACCTATCGTTGGAGTTTTGTCATCTTTAGGGTTTATATCTTTCCTATTGTTCTCCCAATTTTGATATTCTTTAAGACTTTCAAACATGCAAGGAGCAAGTGGATGCCAAATTCCTAAATCCGGGAATGTTTCAGGGTCTTGAATTTTGAATTCTTCTATTTGATCTTTTATGTTCTCTGAAACTGCATACTTTTCAGAAATCATTAACAAGAAGTTCTTTAAGTTCTCAGTAGTACCACCTAACCAGTACTGAAAACTCAGAATGAATGTTCTAGCATCTTGCGCTTTTTCTACTGGTAGATATTTAAGTATTGAAGGTAGCGTATTTAATAACTTCAACATTGAATCTTGGAAGCTTGCTCCATCAGATTCTTTTTTCTTTTTTATTAAATCTCCAATAATACTTTTAGATTGACCAAGCTGGGCCATACTAAATGAACCTAATTTATTTAATCTCATTACCTCTGGCATGGAAGGAAAAATAATTGAGGCTTTAAGCTTGTCTTTATATGGAGATACTGCATCAACTACTTTTTGAGCAAGATCTTCAATGAAAATTAGGGAAGCTACAAATATATCTGCATTAGCTATGTCTTCTTTAAAATCTTCAAAATTACTTTCATTTCTAAGCTCTTCAATAAGATAGCCGCTAAGGTCTATACCTATTGGCCCATTCATCTCATTTATTGACTTTGCAGCTTCCGTTAAGGAATTTTGGTATTGTGGCTCAAGGACAACATAAACTGCTTTTATTACAACTTTGTGTTTGTTATCCTCAACAGGAGATACTCTGCGGTTTGCTGAGCGGACCTGCGTAAACATTGATTTTCTTTGAGTATTTCTACCAGCCTACGAATGAAAAGACGTTATTGTGTGCAATATAAATAGCGTGTAACAACCTTTAAAAAAAAATTTTTTACAAAAATGATTAAAAATTCTCAAAAACCTATTCCAGTACTAGTATCCGGAGCTTTAGGTAGAATGGGTGGCGAAGTTGTAAATGCAGTATTAAATTCTACAGATTGTGAACTTGTTGCAGCAATTGACATAAATGAAAAGAACAATGGCTCAAATATTTCTGAATTATTGAAGGTGAAAAATTGTAATGTTTTTGTTTCTAGCGATTTTGAAGGAACTTTATGTTCCGTTAGTCAAAATTATAGAAATGAAAATATTAAACCTGTTCTGGTTGATTTTACTCATCCTGATTCTGTGTATGAAAATACCAGATCAGCTATCGCATACGGTATTTTGCCAGTTGTAGGAACCACAGGACTTTCTCCTTCGCAAATAAAAGATTTGTCTGTTTTTGCTCAGAAAGCATCTGTTGGCTGTGCAATAATTCCTAATTTTTCAATAGGAATGGTTCTTCTTCAGCAGGCGGCATCGGTAGCTGCAAGGTTTTATGACAATATTGAATTAATAGAGATGCATCATAATCAAAAAGCTGATTCTCCTAGTGGGACTTGTATAAAAACTGCAGAAATGATTGAAGAATATCCAAAGAAATTTAATCAGAAGTTAGTAAAAGAGTCTGAGTCATTGAAAGGTGTACGGGGTGGGCTTAGAGATTCAGGAATTAATATACATTCTGTGCGATTACCAGGATTACTCGCTCACCAGATAGTAATTATGGGATCTCCAGGTGAAACTTATACAATTAAGCATGACACTATTGATAGAAAGGCATATATGCCAGGAGTTTTACAAGCTATTAAAAAAATTGGTAATTATGAAACTTTAGTTTACGGACTTGAAAAATTGATTTTTTAAAATGTTAATTCCAATTAATTCAAGTCAAATTTCAAAACTTATTCCTGCAGTTGGTACAGGAAGTCAATTTAAGTATGCGTTGGGGAATCCGAGAAAAATACTTCAAAGAGTAATAGTTTCTTCAATTGGTGGATTTATCTCATTAATTATTAGTTCGACTGGAGATCAAACTAATAATTTCTGGTTATTCCTATGTGTAGGTTTCTTTTTGTATATCATCTGGGGCCCAATTCTTGAATCAAGTAGAAAAAATTTGCAATTAAGAAAATATAAATTTTTTTCTATATTTGATGGCTACATATCAGATATCTATAAAACAGAAAAGATTGAAAGTTCAAGAGAACAATCTAATAGGCAAGGCCGACTAGAAGTTATAGAAAACAAAAGGACTTGGTTAGTACTTGAATTAGAAGATGAAGATGGTTATTTGGAAAAATTAAGTTTTCCTATGGAAAATAAGCACAGTCAAATTAGGGTGGGTTCGAGCATTAGATGTTTAATAACATCTGATAACCGTAATTATGACAGAGATTTTTATTTGACTGATGCTTGGCTTCCTGAAATAAACTTATGGGTTGGTGAGTACCCATATTTATTAAGACCAGCATTTGAGGAAATTTGCTATATTTATTTGAATAAATAGTTGTTGCTTATATAATCTGATGAAAAATAAATTTAATTTTAATATTGTTGGATCAGGTCCCACAGGTTTATTACTTTCAATTGCACTTTCAAAATTTGATTGCAATATTTTTTTAACTGATTTATTAACAAAAGATATGTTAATTGATAAAGATAAAACTTATGCAATTACTCACTCAACAAGAAAAATCTTATCTAAATTCAGACTGTGGGAAAAATTAGAACCTTTTTTATTTGGCTTTGATACTCTTTCAATCTCAGATAGCGTAACTTCTGCTTTTACCAATTTATCAACTTCTGATTTAGATGATGATATAAGTTCTGCTGAAAATATTGGCTGGGTAGTTAAACATTCGGATCTCATGAACGTATTTTTTCAAGAGATTGATAATTATGAAAATATTTTTTTTATGACATCAAAGAGATTGTTGAGTAAAAAAATACTATTTGATTATCAATTCTTTTCAACGGGAGCAAATTCACTTGATAAAAAATCCTTAGATTTTGTTGATATAAAAAAATCTTATAGTCAGTCTTGTTTAACTTTTAAAGTTTATCTTAGAGGTCATTGTGAAAAGCGTGCTTATGAAATTTTTAGAAAAGAAGGCCCACTTGCATTATTACCTTTAGAAAAAAACTTATATCAAGTAATTTGGACTTCCAGTACATTAAAGGCTATTGAAAGATTAAATTCTGACAAGAATTTTTTATTGGATAATTTATCAACAATCTTGCCAGATAAATTTAAGTTGGACCAAATAATTGGCGAATTTAATATTTTTCCTGTTTCATTATCCTTAAATTTACCAGTTTTAAATTTTAAAAAAATAGTTTTTGTAGGAGATGCATTTCATACATTTCATCCTGTTGGTGGTCAGGGTCTAAATACTTGTTGGAGAGATGTTAATACTATTTATGATCTTTTTAATAAAAATACTGCTATTACTAAAATGCAATTGATATTATTTAAATTTAAGTATTTTTCAAGCAGGATTTTAGATATAATCTTCACTATTTTTATAACTGACTCATTGATATCAATTTTTGCTAATAGAAACATTTTTCTATTTCCAATTAGGAAATTTTCATTTTTACTTTTAAATAAATTTCTTTTTACAAGAAAATTAGTCCTAAATCAAATGACTAAATCTCTCATTTACTCAAGTATTAAATAGAATTCATGAATAATTTTGTATCTAGAGAAATGATAATTTATTTATTTAATGTATTAGGTTTAGATGAATCTACTATTGAACTTGGTATAAAATTATCTGTAAAAAATAACACTCCATTACCAATATTATTATGGAGTTATGGAATGCTAACTATTGAAGAACTAGATAAGTTATATTCATTTTTATTTCAAAAAATGGATTAATAATCCTGTTATAATTAGACCATATTCTAATAAAGAACAATTACAGTTTTAACCAGAGGAAATCAAGTTTCAAGAAAATCTATAGAGAAGCTTGATTTATTATTATTAATACTAGAAACTATTGACTTAAATGGTATCCAATCCTTTTACGCCTTATCAAATAGACTTAATTTAAATAATGTTTTACCAAATAAAGTGACTATTTGGAAATTAAGAAACAATAATCCATTGAGAAAATCTTATGTTACAAACAATATTAAACTTAACGAATTCGATGCTCTAATTAGAATTACAGTTGAAATGTCTAAATATTTATATCCTTACATCAGAGAGATACTGAAATCTAAAGAAGATATTGAAGTGAATTCAGTTATTTGGAATGATTTTAATGAGAGATTTATTGAGTTGATTAAAGAGAGATTTAACATAAATAGCATAAGAGTGAAAAAGCTTTTAAATCAAGCTGAAAATGATGAAATTATCATAAAATCTTTGCTTATTTTATCTTTTTGCATTTCAAATCAGGGTTATCAAAAGTTGAAGAATTTTTTATACGATTTTTAATATGATTCAAAATAAATTGTCATTTCATCAATCTTCAGCAAGACTCGAAATTATTGGATTGCCAGATTACTCCAATAATGAAAATAAAGATCAAATATCTATTATTTCTCAATGGAAATTAACCATGGTTGATAAACCACTTATTGAAGGAAAAATTGAACATTTAGGTCCTATTATGGATGCTTTTTATATTTATTCAAATCTTTTAATCAAAAACGAAAACCCAATATATGAGTCTAAATTAATAGATATAAAAGCCGATAATCTCCACATACATAATATTGTTCTCAAGAGCTCTAAACCAAATGTAAATCCATTAGTTTTAAAGATTGGTAATTCATTACTTTCAGATACCATAAATTGTTTTGATCAGTTAAATGAATCGCCAAAAGTAAGAATAAAAAAAACTGATATACCTACTAAGATTCCTAAAAATTTAAGATTTGGGTTAAATAAAAAAGTTATATTTTTCAATTTCTTTATTCCACCGTTAATTGCAATTTGTTCTTTAATTATATTCTCTTCTTCTTTTATTTATTTTTCAAGTCCTTTTGAAAATATAGAAAAAAAAGAACTAATAAACCCTGAATAAAAAGCAATTAGCATCTTAAATACAAACACGATACTATAGGTTAATTTCTTTCAGAGTTATTCAAATTTTTTCTTTGAGCTTTGATTTATGGCAGATTTAAACATCCCAAATTTGAATATTAAAACTGATAAATATATTTTTAAAAAAAAATTAAATTTAAGAAGAAAATCTAAAAGAAGACTATTTATTGAATCTTTCTTTTTGTTTATTTTGAGTGTTTTATTAGTTTATATAAATTATTTAATTCCTAATAAAAATTTGCTGTTACAAAATCTACCTTCGACATTAAATAAATCTTTTTTATTATTAATTGAAATCTTTTCATATCTCTATGAGATATTTTTATTGATTTTTATTTTTGTATCTTCCTTTACTGCTCTTATTTTAATGATAGGTTCATTTAATAGGTTATTTAAAGTCTCTAAGAGAAAGTCAAAACAAATTGTTTATAAGTAATTTCAAATAGGTTGCATTAGGCCGCCACTTCCTGAGTCAGAATCATCATCATCATTTTCTGTCTCAACTCCAAACAAAGCGTAAATACCAAGAACTATCGAAGAGAGAATAATTGATAAGGGTAAAATCGATGATTGTATCCCGACGTCTATATATTCACCCATAAAATAAATAAATTTTTAACAACCTAACCGAAATTGAACTCTTTCGCGGATTTTAAATAATTATTTAATAATTTATTCTTTTTTTATAAGAAGTTCTTTATCAAAATTCTTTATTTCTCTTTCAAAAGACCCGAACCACAACGTTAGTTGATCAATTTGATTTTGAATTTCAGTTGCTCCTAAACCCCTTATAGTGATGATTGAAAATTGTTCTCCTTCATTAAAATTAAATTTATTTTGAACACTAGTAGCTAAGGAATTTTTAAGAATTTTAAAAGTAGAATTTTTTAATTTAGTCTCTATAACGATGTTTGGCTTTTTTAGCTTGATCTTATTAAAACCACATTTTTTAGCTTGTAATTTAAGTCTCATTATCATAATTAAAGACTCTACAGGCTTGGGTAAGTTTCCATATCTATTAACCCAGTCTGTTGCTAATTCAGTTAATTCATAATTATTTGAACATTCAGTAGCAGATTTGTAAGCATCAAGTTTCTCTTCCCTGTTTAATATCCATGATGTAGGTATAAATGCATTTATTGGAAGATCAATTTGAGTGTCGCTAACTTCTGGTATTTCTTGCCCACTGATTTCTGAAATAGCCTCATGGAGCATTTCTATGTATAAATCATATCCAATAGCGTTAACTTTTCCACTTTGTTCTTCTCCTAGTAAACTACCAACACCTCTTATTTCCATATCTTTCATTGCAAGTTGGTATCCACTTCCTAGTTCCGAAAAATCTTTTATCGCTTTCAATCTTTGTTTTGCAGCGTCATTAATTTTATTTATATTTGGATAAAATAACCAAGCATGTGCTTGTACACCGCTTCTACCAACTCTTCCTCTTAGTTGATAAAGTTGTGAAAGTCCAAATTTGTGAGAATCTTCAATAATAATCGTATTTACTTTAGGGATATCTAATCCACTTTCAATTATCGTTGTGCATATCATTAGATCTACTTCTCCATTATTAAAAGCAATCATTGCATTTTCAAGCTCTGTTTCATTCATTTGTCCATGAGCAACAATAAATTTCAAACTAGGAAACATATTTTTTAATTTGTTTACAGCTTGATCAATATCAGAAATTCTTGGAAGAACATAAAATATTTGACCTCCCCTATCAAGTTCTTGATTAATTGCAGTTCTAATAACATCCATATCTATTTCTGATAAATATGTTTTTATTGATCTTCTTGATGGCGGAGGAGTATTTAGTAAGCTCATTTGTCTCAGTCCGGATAAGCTCATATAAAGTGTTCTTGGAATAGGAGTTGCCGAGAGAGTTAAAACGTCTATGTTGGTTTTGATTTTTTTTATTTTCTCCTTTTGTCTTACTCCAAATCTTTGTTCTTCATCAATAACGAGTAGACCTAAGTTTTTAATTTCAATTTCTTTTCCTAAAATTTGATGCGTTGCTACAACTAAATCAATTTTATTATTTTTCAACCCTGCATAGATTTCTTTTCTCTCATTTGCAGTTTTGAATCTATTGAGTAATGAAACTTTTATTGGGTATGGTGAAAATCTATTATTAATTGTTCTCCAATGTTGCTGAGCTAGGATTGTTGTTGGTGCTAATAATATTACCTGTTTCCCTGATGTAATAGCCTTAAAAATTGCCCGAACAGCGACTTCTGTTTTGCCAAATCCTACATCTCCACAAACTAGCCTGTCCATTGGCTTATCGCTTTCCATATCAGATTTAATTTCTTCTACAGCAGTAATTTGATCAGGTGTTGGTTGATAAGGGAATGATTCCTCTAATTCATCTTGCCAAGGACCATCTTCTGGGTATATGTGTCCCTTTAATTTTTCTCTCTTTGCATAGAGTTTTAAAATATCGACGGCAACTTTTTTAATTTGTTTCTTATTTTTCTCTTTTATTCTCTCCCATTCTGTCCCTCCTAATTTATTTATTTTTGGCTTTATTTTTCCGCTTGACCTATACCTGTTGATACTACCAAGTTGATCAGCTGCAACACTTATCTTCCCATCTTGATACTGAATGACTAAATAATCTCTTGAATCTCCAGTTATATTTATTTTTTCTATTTTTAAGAATTTTCCTATTCCATGATTTTTATGAACTATAAAATCACCTGGACTAATCTTATTCACATTTATATTTGAATTGCTACTTCTTTTTTTTCTTCTTATGAATACATTATTAAAAATAGATTGTTGTGAAAATAATTCTTTATCTGTAATCAGAACAACTTTCCATATCGGAAGATAAAAACCCTCGATTTCATAATTGTTCTTATTTTTTATAATTAAAGGAGTTGAATTATTAATTGACTTAAATGCTTCATCAATATCATTAGGATTGATTAAAAAGTTTGCGTTACATTCGTGCTCAAAAAGTAAAGTCCTAGTTCTCAATGGCTGTGCTGATAATATCCATACTTTTTCTTTATTTTTAATATTTTTATTTATATCGTTGGATAATTTTCCTATATTTTTAGAGTATGAATTTAATCTCTTATCTTGTAACAAAAATCTATTATCAAGATTGACTTTAGATTCAAATTCATACAATTTTATTAAATCAAAATTTCCTAGCGAATTTAATATTTCGTCAAACTTTAGATGCAAATTAGGCTTGGCCTCTAAATTAATATCATTATTTTTAAGAATCTCATTTAATTCATACGCACAATTATCAAAGTTACATTCTGAATCAAGATACCAATTATTAGCAAATTTTTTACAATCTTCTAATTCATCAATTACAAGAATTGTTTCCTTATTTATAAAATCTATTAAATTTGAGGGTTGTTCTTCAATTATTCCTAAATAACGATCAAGATTATTTTTATTTATATCTTCTGAATTAAAAATACTGTTCTTAGACAAATTATTTAATTTATCTTTTATTAGTAAATCAAATCCAGCTTGTATTATTTCAATATTATTGATACTTTCTAATGTTTTTTGTGTATGTGGATCATATTCTCTTATTTTCTCAATTACATTATCAAAAAATTCTAATCTTATTGGAAACTCATTATTGACAGGATAAATATCTATTATTTCCCCTCTCCTACTCCAGAATCCTTCAGTTGACGTTACATTTTCCTTTGTATAACCAAGCAACGTAAGTTTATTTGCTAATTCTTGAATCTCAATTTGAACCCCTTTTTGTAAATCTAACTTGTTTTCTATTATTAAGCTTTTATTTATTAAATGAGGTTGTAGTGATCTCTCTGTTGTAATAATAATGTTATGTTCCTTTTTTTCTTTTTTGATTAATTTGGATAATACAGTAAGCTGACTAAATTCAATCTCTTTGGATTTATTGATTGATGCGTATGGTAGATGTTCTGTTGGAGGATAATATAAAATTGCTTTATTATTTATGCTTTCAAAATAACCAATCCATTTGTAGGCAATTTCTACATTAGGACAAATTAATAATATATTTTTCCTCTCTTTTTTTGCGATGCTATCTAAGATTATTGATTTTGCATATCTACTTGAACCAACAATATTTAATTCTTTATTTTTTGAAATTCTTTTTATTAATTCAGAAGTAATTTGTGTGTTCGAAATATAATCAACTAAAGTATTTAAACTCATTTATAATTATGAATCTTGATTACAAATATCCGATATATTATATTAGATTTTATACTGGTTGTGAATAATATTTGATGGATTCAGCCGCAATAAATTCTTTTATACCCACTCTAGATCGGGTAGACAGTTGGTACGAAATCTTAACACTTTTACCAATATTAATTGCTCTAGAATTATTATTGTCTGCTGATAATGCTGTCGCATTAGCTTCTCTTACTAAATCCCTCGACAGTTCAGAATTAAGGTCGAGAGCCTTAAATATTGGTATCACAATATCTTTATTATTTAGAATTATTCTCATCATATTATCTAATGTTCTTCTTAAGTTTATTCTTATTAGGGTTTTTGCTGGTTTTTATTTAATATACTTATTCTTCTCTAATGTGTTTTTAAATTCAGATATAGAAAACGCTGAAAAAGGCACAGATAATAATAAAAATAATTTTAGGTTCTTAAGGGTTGTAGCACTTCTTTCAATTACTGATTTTGCATTTTCCATAGACAGTATCACTACTGCTGTAGCTATCAGCGATCAATACATATTAATTATATTTGGAGCTGTAATTGGAGTATTAGCATTGAGATTTACTTCGGGTATTTTTCTGAAACTTCTAGATATATTTTCTAGATTAGAAACAGCCGGTTACGTAGCAATTTTAATTGTTGGGATTAAGCTTTTACTAAATACCTTAATTCAAGAGTCTATTCTTCCAGACTATTATTTTTATATTTTGATTCTTTTCGCTTTTATTTGGGGATTCTCTAAAAAAGAGCCATAAACTTAATCTGAGAGATATTCACCTACTGTTGGTTTTAACTGTTGTATCAATTGATTTTTGCTAGAAATGTTTTTGCCTTCAAGTTTTGCTTCTAACAAAATAATCGGATCAGTTTTAGTTGAAATTATTATTCCTTTATTTTCTATAACAGCAAGAATAATACCTGGTTTTGAATAATCGCTCATGAAAAGGTATTTTTCATTTTTAATTTCATCACTACTCAAAATTTTGATTTTAATTATTTTTAGGTTCTTTCCTCTAAAAGTTGTATTTGCTCGTGGGTATAGTGCTTTTATTTTTTGAGAAATTTTATATGCCTCATTACTCCAAACCACTTTATAATCTGATTTTTCAATCATTCTTGCGTAAGTAATTTCTCTCCCAAGGTTATTTTGTTTTGTTAATTGAGAAATAGTATTTTTATTAATATTTTCTTCGATTAATGATGTAGCATTTAAAGATAATTTTGCCGATATAATACTAAGTTTTTTTGATAGTGTATTCAAATTATCGTTATTATCGATTTTAATTTTTTCTTCCAACAATATATCGCCAGTATCTAATCCCTCATTCATCTTCATAATTCCTACACCAGTAAATTCATCGCCTTTTAATATGGACCATTGGATTGGGGCGGCACCACGCCATCTTGGAAGTAATGAAGCATGCGCGTTCCAACAACCAAATTTTGGGATTTCCAATATCTCTTTGGGCAAAATTTTTCCGTATGCTATGACAATAAATAAATCACATGAAAGTGATTTAAGTTCATTTATAAAATCTATATTGCCCCTTATTTTATCTGGAGTATAAATTTTTATAGATTCTCGCTCAGCGAAGCTTTTAACAGGTGAGGATATTAATTTACTTCCCCTAGATCTTTTCTTATCAGGTTGGCTAATTACTGCAATTACTTCGTGCTTAGATTTAATAAAAATATCAAGACTCGCAACTGAATATTCAGGTGTTCCCCAGAATATTATTCTCACGCGTCACCAGTTATTGACAATTCATCTACCCATATATGTGGAGAAATTCCACTTGTTGTTACCTTCTGGTTAGATTCAATATTTACTATATTTTTCAAAAGATATTTGATATCCCCAGCTACGGTAGCAGATTCTATTGAGATTTTTTTACCGTTTTTATAGAGCAATCCATCAAATGGAAGAGAGAATGAACCTTGACTTGCTCTGACACCTGCATGGATTGCATTTAATTCTTCAATATAAACAAATTCTCCCTTATAAGCAGAGTGATCTAGTGAAGTTTTGAGATCAAAGTTTTCATCTGATTTTTCAACTACGATCCAATCAGGAGATACTGAGACTTTTGATCCTAGTCCAGCGTGGCCAGTGGGGGTTGTTTTAAATATTCTTGCAGTTGATTCAGAATGTATAAAATTTTCAATTCTCCCTCTGTTAATTAAACATAGTCTTTTGGTTGGGGTTCCTTCTCCATCAAATGGTGATGAAGAAATATTTTTTTCGTGAAGACCATCATCATAAATATTAAGTGCTTCTGTAGAAAGTTTCTCTCCAATTGAATTTTTATTAGATAAACTCACACCATCTATAATGCTTCTAGCATTAAACATTGAGCTAAAGGCGTTAATGATAGTTAAAAAAGACTCTGGGGAAAAACATATTAAATATTTATCAGTTTTAATTGATGAATAATTTAAATGAGAAATTGTTTTATTTGAAGCTTCTCTAATACACGACTCTATATCTATATCATCAACTCCATATCCAAGTTTTACGGAACCTGAACTTCGAGGTTTATTATTTTTTTCTTCTGCTCTTGCATATAAATAAAGTGCAGCTTGACTTTTGGAATAACATCGAAAGGCACCATCACTATTTGCATAAACTCTCTCAAAGAAACTCTCAGATAAACCATTATATGGAACAGATTTTATGGATTCATGACTTTCTATTAGTTTTACTTCCGCTTCTCTTAATAGAGTTAGTAATTTTTTTATTCCAACAGGACTTCTTTTTTTAACTTCCTTAACTTTAATAGAATCCTTAGCTAGTGGTGAAAATTCTGTACTTTCATTCTTATTGCCGAAATCAGAAGCTATATTTGCTTGCTTAAGAGCCTTTTTAATACCAGATTCACTAATATCACTTGTAGTAGTAATACCAACTAGATTAGATTTATTCCAAACTCTTATAGTTAAAATTTGTTTTTGTGATGCCTTAAGTTGTTTAGCTTCTCCTTTATCTACTTGAACAGAGTAATCATTAGAAAAGCTTGCACCATAGTCCCATTTTTTTAGATTGAGAGAATTTGCAGCTTCTGAGATTTGAGTTGTTATTTCTCTTGAATTCATATCTTATCTTCCACCAACAGTGATTGAATCAACTTTAATATGAGGTTGGCCAACAGTTACATTGACACTTCCACTGATAGATCCACAAAATCCAGGTGCTAATTCAAGGTCATTTCCGCACATTGATATTTTTGGCATTACTTCTTTAGCCTCACCAATCAATGTTGCTCCCTTTACTGGATTAGTTAATTTACCATTTTTAATTAGATAACCTTCTTCTACAGCAAAATTAAATTGTCCTGTAGCACCTACACTGCCTCCACCCATTGATTTGCAGTAAAGACCATCGCTAATACTATTTATTAGATCTTCTTTGGAGTAATCACCTTTGGCAATATAAGTATTTCTCATTCTTGAAGCTGCAGCAAAAGAATAATTTTGTCTTCTTCCACTTCCTGTTCTTTTATGCCCAGTTCTTAATTCACCTGCCCTGTCGGATATGAATTTTTTTAAAATTCCATCTTTTATAAGAACAGATTTTTCAGGTTCCATACCTTCATCATCTACTGATAATGAACCAAAGGATCCTTCTGATATCCCTTCATCTATTGCAGTTACAGATTCATGTGCAATTTTTTCATTCAATTTATTCTCGAATGGTGTTGTTCCTCTCTCTATTTGTGTAGTTTCAAGTAAATGACCGCAGGCTTCGTGGAATATAACGCCACCAAATTTATTAGCTAATACAACAGGCATTTGTCCCGCATCAACATAATCCGCATACAACATATTCATTGAGCTTTCAAACACATCATTAGCCGCTGTTTCGTGGTCCCATAATCTGAATTCATTAGGCATTCCTGACGATCCAAACCTTCTACTTCCGCTAGATCTATATTGGGCATCACTAGCAATTACGTTAAGTCCAACTGTTTGATGCAACCTAATATCTGAGACATAGGTTCCGTCGCTGGAGGCTATAATCACTTCTTGCAGATTTCTTGAGTAACTTCCTTTTCTAGTTATTATTTTATTATTCTTTTTTAAAGACTTTGTGCTGACTAATAGTTTTTCACTTATCTCATGAATAGATGGGACTTCATCAATCCAATTTTTCTTGGATAAACAATAGTCCCTATGTTTATTTAAACCGTTAAATACTTCTCTTTTTTTGTTGTCTGTTATGTCTAACATTTCAATAGCCTGAGATACAGATCTCATCAAGCCATGCTTTGTTAAATCATTTGTACTTACAAATCCATCCTTTTTTTCTTTGAAGATTCTTATACCAGCTCCCCTTCCAAATGATGGACTTACACTTGTAATAAAATCCTCTTCAGCTAACACGCTTGAGTTGTCGGTATTCTCTATAAATATTTCTACAAAATCAGCTCCAAGTCCAATCCCATAGAAAATAATTTCTTCTAATAGATCTTTATTACAACTACCAAAAACGATTTCATTTGATTTGATTTGTGACGAAAGCATTTGAGTCTATAAATCTTCTCTTTATAAAAGATTATCTAATCGAAGGTTGGAAATCTTTGCTATCAAGAGGTTTTAATAAGTATAGTCTCAATAACTGGTAACCGTTTGATAAATATTTAGGTAATTTTCTAAAAGTTTTAGAAACTTTATTTCCATCACTGCTTGCAATATCCGCAAGAACCTTATTATTATCTACTATTTTATCTAATCTTCCATAAAAAGATTTATCATAAACGTCTAACACTACAGGAAAAACTCTTGCAGAAGTTTCATTTGTTTTATTAATAACATACTGGTCGTAATCTTTAGCATCTAATCCTAAGGAAGAGTAGAAATCTTTTTTGATTCCTAGGTCCCTTGCATACATAGTTGCAAATACAGCTAGCAAGAAAAACCTAGACCATAACTTGGATGTTAATGGAAGATTATTCAAAAAATATCTAAATCTATGAAAATAGTCAAATAGTGGATGAGTAAATGTAGTGCCTCCAATGGTTATTTTTTGACTTAATGATTTAACATTACGTGGTTGTGCTTTCATTAATGCGTCAAAGAAATCACCATGCCTATTCTCATCTTGACACCAATTCTCAAAGTAATTAAATAATGGAAAAATTTTGCTATCTGGGTTTTTTTCGAGATGCCTATAAATTGCTATGTATCTCCAATAACCTATTTTTTCGGATAAATAAGTGGCGTAAAATATACTTCTTGGCGGGAAATAAGTGTAATCTTTATTGGCTGTTAAAAAACCTAAATCTAACTGTAGTCCAAAGTCACTCATTGATTTATTCAAAAAACCTGCATGTCTAGCTTCATCTCTGGCCATATGAGCAAAACATTCAGCAAGTAGAGGGTTTTTGTCTTTAATCCTCTTGCTAAGTTCTTTGTAAAGTAAAAAACCTGAGAATTCTGAAGTACAACTTCCCTCAAGAAAATCAACAAAAAGCTCTCTTGTCTCAGGATCTAATTTTTCTGCAGCTCCCTCAAATTCATTATTTCTTACAAAATGATGTCTATTGTAATCTTTCCTAAATTCCTCACATATAGCTTCCAATTCCTCTTCGTTTATTGATAAATCCATATTTTCCATTGCCTCAAAGTCAGTTGTATAGAATCTTGGAGACAAAATTGTTTCTTTTGCCGGTATCTTGCCATTATTAAAATCTTTTTTATTTTTTGATTCAACAGTAGATTGCGCCATCTTTTATTTGATTTATTAATACTATTATTTACTATGATTTGTATTTTCGAGGAAAAAGTTAACTTGGTGTTATTGTTTTTCTAATTTATTCCTATTAACTTTTGTCCATTCAATCTCTGAAGTACTCTTGAAATAATTAATTTTAGGGTAATTCTTTTTTCGTCAATAAGAAATGATTCAATAATACTGGGTTTTTGATTAGGTTTTGATAAAGAAATACTTTTTAATGAACTAATGTCTTCCTTCTCAAAGGATAACCAAAAGTTACATGTATCTTTAATTGCACAACTTATCACCCAACATTTATCTCCTGCAATAGGTCTATTGGTGTTTGTTAGATTAATATTGTTTATTTTTAATCCTCTTTGATTAATTTCTTCTGTAAGAGCAGGAATTAAATGAATGTTAATAAATTCGTGGAAAGGCTTTTTCTCAATTGGGAGTTCTTTTTTTGGTTTAGTGATAGGTTTGACGGTAGTATCAATTTCATTTTTTGTATCAATATTAGACGCAGAATTGTTTTGAGAATTTCCATTATTTCCTTTCATGTTGATATCATCCTCTAATCTAGATTCCTTTTTTTCTTCAGAGGTTGATTTAGTAGTCTTGTCAGATATTTCTTTATTAACATTGTTATTTATGTCTAAATTTTCTTCCATAAAAAAAACTATTTATTTCATTATAAATTAAAAAAACAATTTTTTATTTAAATAATTTATTATTCTACCAATCTTTTTCTTCATTATCCCAGTCATCTTCTTTATCGGGATTCGAATAATTCCGTTCTTTTTTTAAATTATTTTCATTAATATTTTTGACTACTCTATAATTAACAGAAATTGTTGGTTGAGTATCTCTAATATCCCTTTGTGGAGGCATCTCAACGTTTTGTTCAATATCTTCCTCATTATCTTGAGATACAAATTCATCTTCCATATTTTCGAAAGTATTTTTTCTGAAACTAGTACTAGAAATTGTGCTATTCAATAAAGTACTTATAAATAAACCAGAGAAAAATGAAATACTGATTAACTTACCTATACTTACTTCTTGGAGAGTCCATTTAAAGTATCTAAATGAAGTCTTCTGATTATTATTTGTATATAATAAAGCTTGAAATATTATTACTATAAAAAGAGTTAATAATAAAAATTTTTTCTTAAAAATCATCCTAAAAAGTCATCATCAATGTTTTATTTGGGTTAATGTTTTCATAGATATATTTTTAATAAATTTAGGTTAACTCCAAGTCAATTTGATATTTAAGAATGTCTACTTTTATAATTTTTACTTCTATTTGATCTCCAACCTTATACGATTTCTTAGATTTTCTTCCAATCAATAGATTTTGCCTTGATCTATATTCATACCAATCATTATTAAGAGTGCTGACATGTACAAGACCTTCAACGTTTAGTTCTGGTATCTCAACAAAAAAACCATAACTTTGGACTGATAAGATAAATCCACCATAAATATTACCTAATAATTTTTCTGCCTTTCTTACTTTTTTTATACTTATCATATTAGATTTATATTGATTAACTTTGTACTTATATTCGTTAATTTTATCTATTACAAACTGGTTAAAAAATAAATCTAAATTCTTTGAAATTGATAAATTAAATATATCCCAATTTACTAATTTTAATGAATTACTTTCCTCAATATTAATTTCATTGATATTATTTTTTTTTGATTTCTTACCATTTATTATCATATTAAAAATACAGTACTGATTAATAAGATTAGTAAAGTCATATCCAGGAATGGTCCATGGAGAGATAAATAGTTTTTCTGATTCATCATTATCTACATTTTTATTATTAAGTTGAACTTCATTATCCTTAAATTCATTAATTAAAAGTTTATGTAATATTCTTTTTTTATTATCATCACTGCATAACTTAATTATTTGACTAAATGATAAATTACCATCTTCATTTAGCTCTATATGATTATCAACAAATTCTGAAAATTTGATGATTTCATTTGCATTAATATAATCTAGTCCCTTTGAGAAATATCCTGCACTTTTTAAGCCATATTGATTTGAATGTTTAAACCATATTAAATTCGCTTCATATAGCAATGGGGAAAGGTATGTTTGGCAATCTTCTTTTTTTAATGGTTCAAAATATCCTTTTGAATATTCAGCTGGGTTGAAAATATAAAATTCATCTAGAGTTTCTATTTTATTAAGTGGAGCAGGAATTTCAACTTTACCTTCTAAGAGATGTCTTCCTCTAAATGAGCTTGAAATTTCAAGTATTTTATCTAAATCCTCGATATGTTGCTTTATAGGTTTTAATATCCGCGAAGTTATTCTAGTTTTACTTTTTCTTGATAATAGCGCTTCAGTATGATCACTTCCAACTATAAGGGAGCATTTAACTTTTGTAAGATGAAATGACCATTCAGTTATTTCATTATCGCTATTTAAATTGAAGCAGAGACTTATTGCCTCATTCTTTTCATCTAATTTAAAATCAGAATCATTTCTAATGGATTCACTAAGGTAGTTTTGCCAATTATCCAATAGAGGTATTGATTCAAGGCCATTAAAAAATATTTCTAAGGATTTTTTACTATTTAAGACTACTTTTTCTGCAAGATTATTTGTATGTATCCATAATTTAGTAGTTTCTTTATTCACCCGTTCTATTTGAATCATTGGGAGAATTGGAGAATTACCAGAATTCCAGCTTTTGAACAAATAAGAATTTTTGTCTGATAAGTCTATTCTTTCCCTTTTCTCTATTTTCTTAGATTCAATAAGATTTTCATTACCTAAGTTGACTATATTGCTTTTAGATAAAACAAAATCTGTATCTAATTCTTCATTATTATTAAGTATTAGTTCTTGTATCACATGGCCCAAACCTTCTTCTTGGCCAATGGGAAATCTATCAATTTCAACTTTAACTATATTCTTATTTTCTTGTTTGTAGGTGTATTTCTTGTCCTCTTTTGGAAGCCTTATTTTAGAGAGAATCCTGTCAT
>CACAQQ010000008.1 GCA_902534675.1 uncultured Prochlorococcus sp. | reverse complement strand
CAACCTTTATTAAAATCTATTAGATCTTTTAATCCAAGCTCAAGAGGATTATTTTTTCCGTTTATTTCCGTTTCTAATGAGGGTATTGCCTGATTAATCTTCCAAAGTTTTAATTCATTGGGATTTAAAAAATTTAGTTTATTTTTATATATTTCAAATTCTTTATCTTCTGTTTTGAAGAAAATAGGCTGGTAAGTTCTCCATGAACTAAATTCATCAATTTCCTGAATTCTATTTATCAAAAAAGGTTCACTTAGAAGTACATCGTCCGCTGGAAAAATAATTTGATTAAAGTAATCAATTATTTCATTAGTGTTACCCGCCAAGATAATCACTTCTAAGTTTCTTTCTAAAAAAATAATTTCAATTAATGACCTTAGAACTCCATTTGGAGTTAGCCAACAAGTTTTGATAACTTTATTTTCTGAATTAAGAATACTACCAGTTGTTATTCCATTCAAAAAATTTCTAGCATCTTTTCCAGTAATAGAAAAACAATCAAATTTTTCAAGCCAAAACTTATTTTTTATATCATGCATTTTTAAATGATTATAAAAAGTCTTTTACTGTAAAAAGACTCTTTAATTTAACATTTTCATCTTCAAGGGCTTCTAATCCCCCTTCTTGTCTATCAACTATAGACAAAACTTCCTCAACAACATAATCATTTTCGCGTAACTTTTTTATAGCTTTTATCACTGAACCTGCAGTTGTAACGACATCCTCTAAAACAGTTACCAAAGTTCCTTCTTCTAGTTCTGGGCCCTCTATCCCAGCTTTAGTACCGTATTTTTTAATTTCTTTACGAATTATTAAACCATCAAGGTCTAAGCCATTCAAAGCTGCTTTGACAATTAATCCACTTACTATAGGGTCTGCACCTAATGTCAATCCTGCTACAGCTTTTGATCTTGAGTCCTTTAACTCTAAAAACAAATCACTTATTAAGTTTAAGCCTTCGCCATTTAATGACACTGGTTTACAGTTCAAGTAATGACTGCTTTTTTTTCCTGAAGATAAAGTGAAGTTTCCTTTCTTATAAGATTTTTCAATTAACTGTTTTAACAATTTTGCTTTATTTAAATCATACTTATCCGAAAATTTGCCCATTAGTAAAAGTTAAATTTATATTTAAAGATTAGAAGAAAAAAAAGAAATCTCACAAAAACTTCCAAATAAGGTGTTTTTTGAAATATTATTTTTATATTGTATATTGAAATTCAATGTAATTAAAATTACATAAATTTCCGTGGGGGTGTAGCAATCTGGTGAATGCACCAAACTCATAATTTGGCTAAGGCGAGTTCGATCCTCGCCACCCCCATTATTCATTTGTCATTGAATGAAAATAACTCTACTTTTATTTCTTTTATTTTTACCAGCTTTTTTCGCAGCGAGTGAACTCTCTTTTTTATTAATAAGGCCAAGTAAAGTTTTAAGGTTAATAGAAGAAAAAAAGAAAGGAGCATTTTCAATTTTAAAAATTCAAAAACGCTTTAGATCTTCACTAATTGCTTCTCAATTTGGAGTAACAATTTCATTAATTGCAATTGGATGGCTCAGTAATAACCTGGCTAATGATTATTGGAAAAGCAATATTTTATCAACTAGATTTTATGATCTTCTATTATTTTTATTTGTTGTTTTAGTTGTTACTCTTGTTTCTGGACTAATTCCAAAAGCTTTAGTAATTAACAATCCAGAATCTGCTGCATTAAGGTTAACCACAATATTCGATGCCGTGAGAAAAGCTATGAATCCTATAGTGAAAACAATAGAATTCTTTGCTAGCGCCTGTTTAGGCTTGTTCAATTTAAATAACAAATGGGATTCTTTAAACTCGGGTTTATCCGCTGGAGAATTAGAAACTCTTATAGAAACAGATAACGTAACAGGTTTAAAACCAGATGAGAAGAATATTCTGGAAGGAGTTTTTGCTTTAAAAGATACAAAGGTTAAAGAAGTAATGATTCCAAGATCTGAAATGGTAACTTTGCCAAAAAATATAACCTTTTCAGAACTTATGAAACAAGTAGATAAAACTCGACATGCTCGCTTCTTTGTTATTGATGAGTCTTTAGATGATGTATTAGGTGTATTAGATTTGCGTTATCTAGCTAAGCCAATATCAAAAGGTGAAATGGAAGCCGATACATTATTAGAGCCATTCCTTTTACCAGTAACAAAAATAATAGAAACATGTTCACTAGCAGAAATATTTCCAATAGTAAGAGACTACAATCCCTTCTTACTAGTAGTTGATGAACACGGAGGAACAGAGGGACTCATAACTGCAGCTGATCTAAATGGCGAAATAGTTGGAGAGGAAATGCTCAATAATAGAATATATTCAGACATGAGAATGTTAGATAATTTCTCTAAAAAATGGTCAATAGCTGGAAAATCAGAAATTGTTGAAATCAATAAAAAGATAGGATGTTCTATTCCAGAAGGTACTGATTATCATACTCTTGCTGGATTTATGTTAGAAAAATTGCAAATGGTTCCAAAAATTGGCGACGTTTTAGATTTTAATAACATTAAATTCGAAGTTATTTCCATGTCAGGTCCAAAAATTGATCGTGTTAAAATAATCCTTCCCAATAGCTAAATGTGACTCCCCATAGAGGATAATGATATTTAATATATGGATTTGAAATTATGCAACCAACCTCATCACCCGTAAAGGTTGGAGTCATAGGTATAGGAAATATGGGCTGGCATCATGCTCGAGTTCTAAGTTTACTCAAAGATGCAAATCTCATTGGAGTTGCAGATCCAAATGAGGAGAGAGGCAAATTAGCTATTGAGCAATTTCAATGTGAATGGTTCAAGGATTATAAAGACTTAATTCCAAAAGTTGATGCTATCTGTATCGCTGTCCCTACACTACTTCATCAAAAAGTAGGACTAGATTGTCTCAAGGGAGGTGCTAACGTTCTCATTGAAAAACCAATTGCAGCTAATGAGTTGGAAGCAAAATCTTTAATAGAGGCCGCTAATGAAAGTAACTGTCTTTTACAAGTCGGGCATATTGAAAGATTTAATCCTGCTTTTAGAGAATTAAATAAAATAGTAAATAATGAAGAAATTGTTGTTTTAGAAGCAAGGAGGCACAGTCCTCATGCTGACAGAGCGAATGATGTATCTGTAGTAATGGATTTAATGATTCATGACATTGATCTTATTTTGGAGCTTGTAAACTCAAAAATACAAAAATTAGCAGCAGTTGGAGGAAGAAACAGCGAAGGATTAATAGATTATGTCAATGCTACTTTAGTTTTTAAAAATAATGTTATTGCAAGCCTAACTGCAAGCAAAATGAGTCACAAAAAAATTAGAAGTTTAAGTGCTCACTGCCAAAATGGCCTAGTAGAAACTGATTTCTTAAATCACTCTTTACAAATCCATCGAAAGTCTCATGAATCATATACGGCAGAGCATGGAGAATTAGTTTATAGAAATGATGGATATGTCGAAGAAGTTAGCACAACCTCCATTGAACCTCTTTATGCAGAACTGGAACATTTTCTTAAATGCGTTCAGGGCAAAGAAATACCTGAGGTAGATGGTGAGCAAGCCTCAAGAGCATTAAAAATTGCTGATTTTATAGAGAGTGCTGTAGATAATTCTGGAGATGCGATTTTACTTGAAAATCCCTTCTAATAAAAACAATCTAAACTAAAAGAATTTTATTTAAATCCAACTGCAGCTTGCCAAACAAATACCAATAAAAAGAAAAATAGAGGAATAAGTGGAAGAACATCAACAGTTGGAGCAAAGGCCTTGTAAGCCTCGGGCAATTCAGCGAATGTATTAAATAGAATGAGCACCTTTTTTGATAATTTAATTAATTATGATAAGACGTTACCACGTATAGTGAGCAATAGAGGATGTTTTCCAAGGAGCGAAATCATTTGTAAAACAATTATCTCTTATTGCAGAAGAAATTGCATTGGTAAATCTTATTAAGTGTGCAATATTATGCAAACTTATGAGGGTTAGGCCTAATATTTCGTCATTTCTAATTAGATGATGCAAATATGCTCGAGAATAGGATTTACATGTCTCGCATTTACAAGTTTTATCAATTGGAGAAAAATCATTTTTAAATCGAGCATTTCGCAAATTCAATCTTTCATCATTAAAAAATGCAGTCCCATGTCTTCCTAGTCTTGTAGGCAAAACACAGTCAAATATATCGAATCCATTAGCAACAGCTAAAGAAATTTCTCTTAAAGAGCCAATTCCCATTAAATATCTTGGTTTATTTATTGGTAAGAATTTTGGGACGTAATTAATTACGCTATGTATTTCTTCGACTGCCTCGCCAACACTGACACC
Organism: uncultured Prochlorococcus sp.; assembly: GCA_902534675.1. Lineage (GTDB taxonomy): Bacteria > Cyanobacteriota > Cyanobacteriia > PCC-6307 > Cyanobiaceae > Prochlorococcus_A. Next base: position 31,534 of record CACAQQ010000008.1, on the reverse strand, counting down.
TCCGACTGCTATTCCAGGCAGATCAAAAGAACTCGTATATTTTGCGCTATATTCTCTCAATTTCGGATACTTACCACCTTGAACTATACCGAATAATGCTTGATTAGATTTCTGATGAGTCTCAACACATTTTTTCAACCATGAATGAGTTCTTTGTAAAGAGTCCTCTATGTCATTTTCGTTAGCTGTATGTGGAGGACAATGATCAAAAGCCATCGCAACATCCGATCCAAGATCCATTTGAATCTGTATTACTTTTTCAGGTGATAAGAATACATGACTACCATCTCTTGGATTTTTAAATTCCACACCTTTATCAGAAATATTGTTTAATTTAGCCAAACTAAAAACTTGATATCCTCCTGAATCAGTAAGAATAGGCTTAGGCCAATTCATGAACTTATGTATTCCTCCAGATTCTTTAACTAATTTTTCTCCAGGTTGTAAATGAAGATGAAAGGTATTTGAGAGAATCATTTCTGATCCTGTATTGGTTAACTGCTTAGATGAAATTCCTTTAACCGTTGCTAAAGTACCCACAGGCATAAATTTTGGCGTATTTACCTGACCATGTGGTGTATAGAATATGCCAGTTCTTGCCTCTGTATTACTGCAATTCGATGTAATTTCAAATTCAAACACGATAATTTATAAGATTTTTTAATCCTTTTTTATTAATTTACTCTATTATTTAATATTGAATCTATTTTAACCTCATCAAAAAATATTTAATAAAAAATTTAGCAGGCTCTTGGATTTTCTATACAACATTTCCAAAGATACCTTTAATTAATCCCGAATTTAAAAATATTGCACAATTTGCACCGCCTTTAGGATTTTTTATTGGAACAATACAAAGTTATATTTTTCTTTTTTTAAGCACAAACTCTTGGTCGATTTATGCATCTGCATTAATTTGTTTAGCTTCAGGATATTTAATTACTGGTGGTCTCCACTTAGATGGTTTAATGGATACTTTCGATGGTATTTTTGCAGGTAAAAAGAAACGTTTAAAAGCTATGAAGGACAGTAAAGTTGGGTCCTTTGGCGTTCAAGCATTAGTTTTTATAACTTTAATTCAAATTGCTTGCGTACTGACAATTCAAAACCTAATAATTTTTGTTTTACCTATATGCTTATTTTGGGGAAGATTTTCAAATTTATTTTTCATAGAAAAGTTTAAATATATCAGTTATAAGAAAAAATCTATTAGTCATAAAAAGTTTTGGAATGGATTTAAAAAAGAATCTTTGATCTCCATTATTTTTCTTTTAATTTTCATTGCATACCAATTTGTTTCAATCACATCCCAAGCAATATTAATTAAATTTTTAATTCTTATTTTGATTGGTATTTTTCTAAGCTATTCTATCCCAAATATACTGGGGAATAAAATCGGAGGCTTCAATGGAGATGCCTGCGGTGCAAGTATTGTACTAGTAGAAACTGCAATGTTGTTTATGCATGCAATTCTTTTATAGGAAGTTCTAAATAGAAAATATTTTTCTTCTTTAGATTTTTTAATTTCTCAGTATACTCAATCGAGTTATTTTCCAGCAATCTCAATTCTCCTCCAATTTGTTTAGCTAATTTCCTCGCTAAAAAAAGTCCCACACCAGTCCCATCTTTCTTCTTAGCAGCAGATCCTCTAAAACCTTTTTCAAAAATTTTCTCGTTTTCATTTTTGGTTATTTTTTTACCATCATCAAATATACATAGTCCATTACTCGTAATTGCGAGTCCAATTTCAGCATCTTTTTGGGAATATTTAAACGCATTTTCTAATAAATTCGCCACAATTTCGGCAATCACAGCATATTTTGCCTTTAATGGCGATAAAGTCCAATCTGGCCAAAGAGAGGGTTCAGTCCAATCTCTATTCTCTAAGTCTGCATTAGCCTTACCCCTTTCTAATATTGGCCTCAACAAACTCTGGACAGTGATAACCTTTTTATTATCTAAATTTGGTGGTAATAATAATCTTTCCTCTCCAATTTCTAGAGGAAGTTGAATAGGTGAATTTAATTGCGCAAAAGAATCCATATATTGATTAATTTGTTTTTGCTCTATTATCATGCGTTCAACTATTTCAATAGAGCTATCATCTGAACCAAGTCTTTTTATTAGTAATTTTGCATATGTCCTAATAGCAGCCAACGGATTCCTTAATTGATGGATTATGACATTGACCTGATTTTTTAAAAAATTGATTTCTTCATTTTTATTTTGGCGTTCTAATTCGATAGAGACGCATTTAGCTAAAGATATTGAAAGCGCTTTTAATCTAGAATCAAGAGATACTGGCCAATTACCGCCTTTCAAATCAGTTTCTACCCTAAGGACGCCAAGAAGAATATCGTTTTCTTGAAGCGGATACCATCTTCTATTAGGCGATGAAACTTTTAGTGAAGGATCATCTTCTATTGATGTAAGAAGCCTATCAATTTCTGGCCATTGACCAATCATTTCAAAAGATGCTTTAGTTCCTTGCTTAGCCGAAGCAAGATACATAACTAAATTAGTCACGCCCATTGAGCAACCAAAACTCTCTAGCTGTTTAATAATTAGTTCTTCAAATTTTTTTGAAAGATTCATAATTAATGAAATTTTGAGAAATTTTTTTTAAAAAAAATTTGAAAAAGGGCTTGTAAAATATGAAAAAAGTATTAAGATATATAAAGAGGTCTGACTTTAGCCAGCCTTAAATATGAACATTTAATCATATTTTAAGCTACATCAGGGGTTGATGGGTCCTCTATGTAATTTGAAGTGAATTTAAAATCACATATATAAGATTAGTAAAGTTAATAAGACTAATCTCATTAATAATTTCAGGAGTACCAATCAATGTCAAAAAAAAGAAAAAGAATCAGCAGAAGAAGATTGGCTGGCCAAAGAGTTATGGCACATGTACCTATTTATCATATCGAAACTGGCAAACATAAACCAGTTACAGCAGCAAGAAGATTCATAGCTGAAAATGGTCTCTCTGCACCTTCGGTTTTCAATGTCAGAAGAAATGAACATACTACTGATAGGTTCTTTTGGGGTGAAAAAGGTTTATTTAGCGCCCAATATGCTGAAGAAAATCATTTTCTATTTCCATCACTAAAAGTTGTAGTAGAAGGAATTGGTGAAGAAAAAATATTTGAGGGTCTAGAACTTACTGCAGATGATTGGGAAGAGATTGAAGAATACGAATATGCTTTTGTTTAAAAAAAATTATTTATATTTAGACTTATAAAATTAATTAAATTTGAATCAATTTGATGGAATCCATCGAATTCCAATAATTCACAAAATTTAGGAGACTTACTCTTTACCTTCTCATAAATAGCCCTGGAAGCTTCTATAGGCACAACGTCATCAAATAAACCATGACTAATAATCAATGGAGAGCATTTTTCTCCAGGGTCCCAGTTGGGGTGAGGATAACCACTACAAGCAACAATTAATCCAAATTTTAATTTAAATCCTGCATCAATTGCCATTGCCGCTCCCTGAGAGAACCCCAACAAAATTGTTTTTCTTAAGGGAATCTGATCAGTATCAAATTTTTTTAATGTAACTAAAAGTTTATTTACTTCAACCTCAGCTCCATTCCAATCATGTGGGTATAATCCATACCACTGTCTTCCCTGACCGCTTGGGTGTAATCCAGGAGCCCTCAAAGAAATTACCTCAAAATCAAGATTTATTTTTTCAGTAATCTCCTTTCCAAATGTTAAAAGGTCATCTGAATCAGCTCCCCAACCATGCATCAAAATAATTCTATGAGTTGCGGTTTGAGAGGTAATCGAGACAAATTCATGATTGATAGCATATTTCATGTTTATATTCTTAAGTAAGTAAACTTTCCCATAATGTCCCCATTAGCTTTAGTAAGTGTCTCTGATAAAAAAAATATAATCCCATTTTGTAAGGAATTGGTAGAGCAATATAATTATAAAATTCTATCAAGTGGAGGAACTGCCAAACATCTTATAGATGCTCAAATTCCAGTTATTAAGGTTGCTAATTTTACTAATTCTCCAGAAATTCTTGGAGGAAGAGTTAAAACTTTACATCCAAAAATACACGGGGGAATATTAGCTAAAAGAACTGATGAGGAACATAAAAAAGATATAGAAGCTAACAATCTTGAGTTGATTGACTTAGTGGTTGTAAATTTATATCCTTTTAAAAAAACTGTAGCTCAGGGAGCTAAATGGGAAGATACTATTGAAAATATCGATATCGGAGGGCCATCTATGATTCGTTCTGCAGCTAAAAATCATAAAGATGTTTCCGTTTTAGTAGATCCAAGTCAGTATCAAGATTTTCTTGAAGAAAGTAAAAAAGGTGAATTACAAGACTCGTATAAAGCCAAATTAGCCCTTGAGGCTTTTCAACATACAGCAGACTATGACACTGCAATATCTAATTGGATAAGAAAAGAGAGAGATTTACAATCTTCCAAATATATTGAATCTTATCCACTAATCAAAACCTTAAGATATGGGGAGAATCCACATCAAAAAGCTTTTTGGTATGGTTTAAGCAATATTGGATGGAACTCAGCAGAACAATTACAAGGAAAAGACTTAAGTTATAACAATCTATTAGATCTAGAGTCGGCACTTTCAACAGTTTTAGAATTTGGCTACAAAGGAAAAGAAGAACTTACAACCGATATGTTTGCCTCTGTTATTTTAAAACACAATAATCCTTGTGGTGCTTCTATAAGTAATTCAGCTTCTAAAGCATTTTTGAATGCTTTGGAATGCGACTCTGTTAGTGCATTTGGAGGAATAGTTGCTTTTAATTCCAATGTTGATAGTGATACCGCAATTCACCTCAAAAATATTTTCTTAGAGTGTGTCGTCGCTCCATCTTTTGATGAGGAGGCTTTAGAAATTTTAAAAGTTAAAAAGAATTTAAGAATTTTAAAGTTTTCAAAAGATCAACTTCCAAAAAAGAATCAAAATTCTACTAAATCAATAATGGGAGGATTACTAGTTCAAGATACTGACGATAGTGAAGAAAAAACTGAAAATTGGATTTCAGTAACTAATAAAAATCCGAGTAATCAAATCAACTTCGATCTAAATTTTGCATGGAAAATTTGTAAACACGTGAAATCTAATGCAATTGTTATTGCAAAAGACCAAAAAACTATTGGTATTGGAGCTGGACAAATGAATAGAGTTGGAGCAGCAAAAATTGCATTAGAAGCAGCTGGAAAGTTATGCTCTGATGCTGTCTTGGCCAGCGATGGATTTTTCCCATTTGCAGATACTGTAGAACTAGCAAATGAATATGGTATAAAAGCTATTATTCAACCTGGAGGAAGTCTTAGAGACCAAGAAAGTATTGATATGTGTAATTCAAAAGGAATCTCAATGGTGTTTACTCAAAAAAGGCACTTTTTACATTAAATTATGTTGATTTTGGATAATATGTAATCTTGTTAGTTTTTCTGAATAAAGATAGCCTGCCAGGACCTGCACATAGAAAGTAGAGAGAAATAGCCCCATATATGAAAGATAACTCAAAAGCATAATTATGACCTTCAACCACTGCCAGAGGAAAACCTTCTAGTCCAGTATCAAGGAGATGAAAATAAACAGCAAATGCCATGGTAGAAAATAGACCAAGAGAAGAAAGCCTCGCGAAAATCCCTAAGGCTAATCCTACTGGACATACTAATTGGGTAATTGCTGCTCCAAAAGTCCAAATAACAGGATCACCAGGCAAAAATGGGAAATACTTACCTACTACAAACTCAGCAAAACCCTGAGGATCTTGAAGTTTTTCAAGGCCGTGATGAATCATCAAAGCACAAAAACCTATTCTTAAAACAAAAATCGATAGTTCCCCAAGGATATTTACCTCTGACCCTGAAGATGAATTGGCAACCACAACTTCAACTTTTTGGGGAGCTTTAGTTCTATTCATACTTGCAGTTTGAACCTGATTAGTTTGTGATTTGTCTTCCATACTTCATTAGTTTTTCATTATTCTAGTTAATAAAGTAGATCTTTTTGAATTATCTGACTAATAAATTAAAAAAACTAAGCAAATTTATAAATGAATAACAAATTCAGGAAGCAATATCAATTAACTTTTCAATAACATCTGCAACAACCTTATCAGGAGTGGATGCACCTGAGGTAATTCCAACATTAATTTTTCCACTAGGCAGAAAATTATTCTTAAGTTCTAATTCTGATCCTAGTGGTTTGTGAAATATTGAGTTTTCTTTAACTGATATCCTCTCTGGCGTATCAATGTGAAAAGAAGCAATATTTTTAGTAATCGCTATTTCTTGTAGGTGAGTAGTATTGGAAGAATTGAAACCTCCAATAACTACTAAAATATCAAGATCTTCATCAACCAAAGAGAACATTGCATCTTGTCTTTCTTCAGTAGCATCACAAATAGTATTAAAAGCTAAAAAGTGACTATTTAAATTTTCTGGTCCAAATTTTTTTAACATCGTCCTTTCAAAAACCTTTCCAATTTCCTCAGTCTCGCTCTTAAGCATAGTTGTCTGATTTGCAACTCCCACTCTATCTAAATCTTTATCAGGATCAAATCCATTAGAACAAGCTTTAGCAAATTTGTTCATAAACTCATTTCTATTACCTTTCCCCAGAATATATTCAGATATGTAGTGTGCTTCTTCAAGATCAAGTACAACTAAATATTTGCCTGCGAATGAACTTGTGGCGAGAGTCTCTTCATGCTTAAATTTTCCATGAATAATAGATGTAAAAACATGTTTTTTATGTTTTTCAACTGTATGCCAAACCTTAGAAACCCATGGACAAGTTGTATCAATGATATGACAACCTTTCTCATGCAAAAGTTTCATTTCTTGAACAGTAGCTCCGAAAGCAGGAAGTATAACAACATCCCCTTCAGAAACTAAAGAAAAATCTTTGATTCCATTTTTAGCTGATATGAATTTCACATTCATTCTTCTTAAATGATCATTAACCGAGGGATTATGAATTATTTCGTTTGTTATCCAAATATTCTCATTAGGGTAATGTCTTCTAGTTTCATAAGCCATTGCTACAGCTCTTTCAACTCCCCAACAGAAACCAAAGGCTTTGGCCAACTTAATATTTAGTCTACCTTTGGTGTGACTAAAACCATTATCTCTTATAGAACTTATCAAATCACTTTGGTAAGCTTCTTCTAGTGCTAGAGCTCTTTTTGTTGGAGAATCGAAACCCCTCCTATTGTATCTATCAGAATGATGAAGAGATCTTCTAAAAGCTTGAGTATCCATCTTTATATATTACAACGTTTTAAATAATTTTTCGTAAAAAAAAGAAACCTGACATAAGTCAGGTTTCTTAAATCAATTTTTAGTTAGGTTATTTAGCAGATGCAAAGTCTGGATATGCTTCCATTCCATGCTCTCCTATATCCAATCCTTGAGTCTCTTCCTCTTCAGATACTCGGATTCCACCGAATAATCCTCCAATTACAGACCAAGCAATCCAGCAAGTAACTAGTGTCCAAATAGCATAAGCTGCGGCACCAAGAGCTTGAACTAGAAGAAGGGTAATCCCTCCGCCATTGAACAATCCCATACCTGCTCCATCACCTTGTACAGCTGTACCCCAAAGACCGATAACTACAGTACCCCATACGCCACAAACTCCGTGAACAGAGAATGCACCTACAGGATCATCAATCTCAGCGGCATCAAGTGCTGCGACAGAAAATACAACGATAATTCCGCCTACTAGTCCTGCGAACCAGGCTCCAGCAAGAGTCATATCACCACAACCAGCAGTGATACTAACCAAACCAGCAAGGATACCGTTAATAATCATTGTTAGGTCAGGCTTACCAGAAGTTAATGTTGAAACTATAGTTGCACCAATAGCTCCAGCTGCTGCTGCTAAAGTAGTTGTTACAGCAACATATGGAACCCATTGATCCATAGCAAGTTGAGAACCGGGGTTAAATCCGTACCAACCTATCCATAGGACTAATGCACCTAGAGTAGCTATAGCCATATTGTGTCCTGGCATAGCCTGTGGCTTCCCATCAGAGTATTTGCCAATTCTTGGCCCAAGAAGCATAGCTCCTACAAGACCCGCCCATGCTCCAACTGAGTGAACAATTGAAGAACCAGCAAAATCAACAAAACCTAAAGAATCAAGCCAACCACCATTCCATTTCCAGCTACCAGCAATTGGATATATAAATGCAGTTAATACAACAGCAAAAACAACAAATTCTCCAAATTTAACTCTTTCAGCAACAAGACCGGAAACGATAGTTGCCGCAGTTCCTGCAAAAGCAGACTGGAACAAGAAATCAACAGTTGGGACTAATCCAGCATCAGTTACCATATCTGCAGTAACTGTTGGATCAAAAAATAAGCCGCCAAAATAAAGCCAACCGTCGGCAACACTTCCTCCGTACATTAATGAATAGCCGATAAACCAGTAAGAAGTTACAGCTAGAGCAAATACAAAGAGGTTTTTAGCAAGGATGTTAACAGCGTTCTTAGAACGGCACATACCTGCCTCAACCATAGCGAAACCAGCGTTCATAAAGATCACTAGAATAGTAGCGATCAGAAGCCATAAATTGTTAGCAAGAAAAGCTGCATTCAACTCAGGTAAATCAGCTGCGTGAGCTGAAAGATTAAAAATACCTAAACCAAACAAAGCTAGAGGAACAGTTGCAAGCCACAACATGGAGCGGTTTGAACTAAATCCTCGAATACTCCTCAAAAGGAGCATAGGCCCATTCACAAGACTTGCATCTTGAAGTTTGGACCTAGAGCGCCTTTGAGGCGTTTGCAAAGCAGTGGTCATAAAAAAAAATTAGATCTGCAAAAAAACAGTTTTACTGTTTCCTTTCAAATTTAAATTTATTCAAAAAACTTATCAGTGTCTAGTAGTTGTTGATACCATTTTTATAGTTGCACCTTAAAAAATTATTTGTTAAATTTAAAAATTTTGATTTTTAGAAGTTTCAAAATATCAAGATTTCATTTATTTCAAAGGTTTAATTCCTCTCCATGATATGTGGTCTTTATGAAATTCAAAGGAACAAGGAATCGTTATCATTCCTGCACTTAAAGATTCTCTAAAAAGATTGCCGTACAAGGGATCTGCGTCATCTCCGGGAGCAAAAAAACAAGCGTCTTTTCTTGTAATACAAAGTACTAATACACTTTTACTTTCAGGAATTAATTCTTTTAATTCTATGAGGTGTTTTTGGCCTCTTTTCGTTACTGTATCAGGGAATAGAGCAACATTTTCTCTAATCCAAGTCGTATTTTTAACCTCTATGTAAATGTTACGTTTATCAGGATTTGAAGATTTTGGAGTTAATAAAAAGTCAATTCTGCTTTTTTTATCTTTTCCATAAGGAACTTCAGATTTAATTGTCTCTATTTCTCCTATTATTTCGTCAAGCAAATTTTTCTCAATAACTTTTTTGATTAACTTATTTGCAAATAAAGTATTAATACCAACCCAAACCTCCTCATTTTTTGCATCTAAAACACATATCTGTTCCCAAGTAAAAGGTAATTTTCTTTTTGGAGAAGCGGAAACACTTATTCTTACCTTTGCCCCCTCACTCAAAAGTCCCTTCATTGGTCCAGTATTGGCACAATGAGCAGTAACTACCTCTCCGCTCTCTAATTTTATATCTGCAAGAAACCTTTTATACCTCTTGATTAAAACCCCCTCAATTAATGGATCAAATTCAATTATCCGATCATTCATGAATATGTCGTTAGTTAAAAATCAAATATAATTGAAACTTAAACTTCTTGAAAACTTTAAACAAATCCAAATGCATTCATTTTTAAAAAATAATGTTTTTTCAATTTCATTTGGTACTAGTCTTAGTAAATTAGCTGGATGTATAAGACAAATATTTATAGCTGCTGCTTTTGGAGTTGGAGTAACATACGACGCATTTAATTATGCCTATATAATTCCAGGTTTTTTGCTAATAATCATTGGAGGGATTAATGGTCCCTTACATAACGCAGTCGTTGCAGTTCTAACTCCCCTTAACAAAAAAAATGGAGGAATTGTTTTAACTCAAGTCAGCATAAAACTTTCAATATTATTAATTGGTTTAGCTATATTGATATACTTTAATTCCAGTTTATTAATTCAATTATTAGCCCCCAATTTAAGTTATGAAGCTAAATCAATTGCCACTTACCAATTAAAAATACTTACACCTTGTATCCCTTTGTCAGGATTCATAGGTTTAAGCTTTGGCGCCTTAAATTCCCAAAAAAAATTCTTTTTATCAAGTATAAGTCCAGCGATAACAAGCCTAACTACTATTTTTTTTATTTTATTTAGTTGGATTATCAACCAAGAAAATGCATATTCTCATTTCTTTACTTATCCGGGATTACTAGCTTTTGCAACTTTGACAGGAACTTTAATTCAGTTTGTTGTTCAAATTTCGGAAATAAATAAAATCGGTCTCTTGAGATTAAAATCAACCTTCCTATTATTTAATGATGAAGAGAGGAGGATTTTCAAACTAATTGTTCCAGCATCTATATCATCAGGTCTCAGTCAAATTAATGTTTTTATCGATATGTTTTTCGCTTCAAGTTTTCAAGGCGCAGCATCGGGACTAGCTTACGGAAACTTTTTGATACAAGCCCCATTAGGCATATTATCTAACACTTTGATTTTGCCATTACTTCCAAAATTCTCTAAATTAAGAAGTAATAAAGACTATATAGGCCTCCAAAAAAAATTGATCTCTGGAATAGAGTACTGTTTCTTGACAACTATTTTTTTAGCCGCATTTTTCGTAACATTTAATAATCAAATAATACAGTTAGTTTTTCAGAGAGGATCTTTTGATTATTCAGCGGCTTTAAAAGTAAAAAATATATTAATTGCTTATGGAGTTGGCATACCTTTTTATCTTTATAGAGATTTATTAGTAAGAACTTACTATTCAATAGAAAAAACGAACTTCCCTTTCAAGTCATCATTTGCAGGGATAATATTAAATATTTTTTTTGATTGGTTGTTAATTGGTGCCCCAATTAATAATTTTGGAAATCTTTCTCCATATAATTTTGGAGTAGTAGGAATAATTTTATCTTCAGTAATAGTCAACTTAATAGTTTGTGTTTTGCTTTCTTTTAATCTGAGAAATGAAAATATCAACTTGCCTAAATTGGATTTATTTAGGAAAATTTTCCTCATGTCATTAGCGGCATTTATAGATAGCACCGTTTGTTTTACTATTTTTAAAAATATAAATAACTTCAATTCAAATCTCGAGGAATTTTTATTATTAATATTTGGATCTCTAACTTTTTTTGTAATCTATTTTTTTCTTACAAAATGCCTTAAAGTAAATAAATTTAAAGTTTATAAAAAAAAGATTTAGTTTTCAAAAAAACTTTCCAAAATCTCCTCTAATTCTAAAATTTGTGAGTTAGTTATTAAATTGATCAGTGGAATACTGTTAACACCATCCCCTACTTTTACATTTATTGCTTTCAAACTTATTTTCGCTGCCACCAATGGTCCTTGATTTTTATTGCTGATACATTCAATAGCAAGATTTCTTGCTAGGCCAGCATCTCCAAGATATAAATTCCAATTTTCAATTTTTATAAAAACCTTTTCTGAAATAATATTTTCTAGATCACTTATTCGTACGTGAGAGTCCATAAATTAAAAATTAATTAAGTTGATTGTTTTGAAGTATCTTTAGGTTTTTTCATAATTACAAATAGTAAATGTGAGGCTAAAAGAATTGACCAGAAAATTGCAAAATTATTAAAAAAAGCGATTTCATATTTAATTTCTTTTAAAAGCCAAGTGCCACTTACTATCGCAGTAAATATCATGCAGTGAATAACAAAATTTACTATTCGAGAAAAATGTTTATAAATGGGATCTTCTAAATCACCATTTCCGTACCACTTTATAGGCATATTAATAATTAGATTGTTAATAATAGATATTTTACCTGAAATCTAGTTGACTAAGAGACCCTGAAACAGAGATATTACATAATTATGCGCCTGTAGCTCAGTGGATTAGAGCACCTGACTACGGATCAGGGTGTCGGGAGTTCGAATCTCTCCAGGCGCGTTTAAAATTATGAAATATTCTTTTTATATTTTTCTAAAAAATATCGTCTATATTATGGTTATTACTTATCAAATTCAATGAATATTCTTCAAAATCTTAAAGAAAGTGATCCAGTAATAGCAAATTTTATCAACTCTGAAAAAAATAGACAGGAAACTCATCTTGAGTTAATAGCAAGTGAAAATTTTGCATCAATTGCCGTCATGCAGGCTCAAGGATCAGTCCTTACAAATAAATACGCAGAGGGATTACCTCAAAAAAGATATTACGGGGGATGTGAATTTGTTGATGAAATCGAAGAATTAGCTATTCAAAGAGCAAAAAAATTATTTAATGCAAATTGGGCTAATGTGCAACCCCACAGTGGAGCTCAGGCAAATGCTGCTGTTTTCCTTAGTTTACTAAAACCTGGCGACACAATTCTGGGGATGGATTTATCCCATGGTGGGCACCTAACTCATGGATCTCCAGTAAATATGAGTGGTAAGTGGTTTAATGCAGTTCACTATGGTGTAAACAAAGAAACTAGTGAATTAAATTTTGATGAAATAAGAGAAATAGCACTTGAAACAAAACCAAAATTGATCATATGCGGATATTCAGCTTATCCAAGAACAATCGATTTTGAATCATTTAGAAAAATTGCAGATGAAGTTGGTGCATTCTTAATGGCTGATATTGCACACATCGCAGGTCTTGTAGCAAGTAAAATTCACCCAAATCCAATACCCTATTGTGATGTAGTAACTACAACTACTCATAAAACATTAAGAGGACCTAGAGGAGGACTTATCTTGTGTAAAGATGCAGAATTTGGAAAGAAATTTGATAAATCTGTTTTCCCAGGAACTCAGGGGGGGCCCTTAGAACACATCATTGCAGCAAAAGCAGTTGCATTTGGAGAAGCCTTACAGCCAGATTTTGTTAATTATTCCCAACAAGTAATAAAAAATGCCAAAGTTCTAGCTTCAACTTTAATAAATAGAGGTATTGATATCGTTAGTGGAGGTACTGATAATCATATTGTTTTACTCGATTTAAGAAGTATCAATATGACTGGTAAAATTGCTGACTTGCTCGTAAGTGAAGTGAATATCACTGCAAATAAAAATACTGTTCCATTTGACCCCGAATCACCTTTTGTAACCAGCGGGCTAAGGTTGGGTACTGCTGCTTTAACTACTAGAGGCTTTAATGAGAATGCTTTTGCTGAAGTTGGCGAAATTATTGCTGATAGATTACTTAACCCAAACGATTCACTGATTGAAAGTCAATGTAAAGAAAGAGTATTAACCTTATGTAACCGTTTTCCTCTTTATGAAGGCAAACTTGAAGCCTCAATTAAATGAATCCTAATTCCAAGGGAGTTGAAATTCTTTCAATTGGAACAGAGCTACTTTTAGGAAATATCATAAATACAAATGCTCAATGGATTTCTGAACAGTTGTCTCTATTAGGCTTAAATCACTTTAGGCAATCCACTGTAGGTGATAATTGTGATCGAATTATAAAAGTAATTCAAGAAATATCGAAAAGAAGTAATCTTCTAATTACAACGGGTGGATTGGGACCCACCCCAGATGACTTAACCACTGAAGCAATAGCCAAATCTTTTAATGTATCTCTTTTTGAAAGACCGCACTTATGGGATGAAATTAAACAAAAACTTCCAAACTCAAAGCTCAAAGACGATTCCTCTAGCTTAAGGAAACAATGTTTCTTCCCAAAAAATGCTCAAATAATTAATAACCCTAGGGGCACTGCTCCAGGAATGATATGGGAACCACTAAAAGGATTTACTATTCTTACTTTCCCGGGAGTACCTAATGAAATGAAAACTATGTGGGAAGAGACTGCGTATCATTTCATTCAAACCAAATTCTCAGATAGTTATTCCTTTTTTTCTAATACTCTTAAATTTGCAGGAATTGGAGAATCTAGCGTTGCAGAAAAAATTAATGATCTATTAAATCTTAAAAATCCAACGGTTGCTCCATATGCAAGCTTAGGAGAGCTTAAAATCAGAATCACCGCGCGAGCAAAGAATGACCTAGAAGCAAAAAATATAATTAAGCCCATAAAAGAAAAATTAAAAAAAGATTTTTCAAAGTTTATTTTTGGAGAGGATAATGATACTTTGCCAAGCGTTTTAATAAAAGAGTTAACTAAGAGGAACCAAACTATTGTTTTTGCTGAGTCCTGTACGGGAGGTCTTCTGTCTTCATCTCTAACATCAATATCTGGTTCATCTCAAGTTTTTCAAGGTAGTATTGTTTCCTATAGTAATGAGTTAAAAAATTCATTATTAAATATTTCCGAAGAAAAGCTTACAAAATATGGAGCTGTTTCTGAAGAAGTTTGTGAGGCTATGGCAATTAATATAAAAGAAAAATTAGGGGCAGATTGGGCAATAGCAATTAGTGGAATAGCTGGTCCTAATGGAGGCAGTCAAGATAAACCGGTTGGACTTGTCTATATCTCAATTTCAGGACCAAATAATCACATAACTAATATAAAAAAACTATTTAACTCAACCAGAAATAGAAAAGAAATACAAACACTAAGTGTAAACGTGTGTTTGAACAGTCTCAGATTAATCCTATTATCGAATAGTAAGTAACTATTTTTACAAATTGAGTCAAAATACCCTATTTGATAAAGTTTGGGATTTACATAAAGTTTCAAGTCTGCCTGGAGGATCTGATCAGATATTTATTGGTCTTCATCTTATCCACGAAGTGACGAGTCCTCAAGCATTTGGTGCCTTAAAGGACAAAAACTTAAAAGTAAAATTCCCTGAAAGAACTGTTGCTACTGTTGATCATATTGTACCAACAGATAATCAGAGCAGGCCTTTCAAAGATAATCTCGCTGAACAGATGATTGAAACACTTGAGAAGAATTGCTTAGAACATAAAATAAGATTTTTTAATATTGGTAGTGGTAATCAAGGAATAGTTCATGTAGTAGCACCAGAATTAGGGCTAACTCAGCCAGGAATGACAATCGCTTGCGGAGATTCTCATACTTCAACTCATGGAGCTTTTGGGTCAATTGCTTTTGGGATAGGGACAAGTCAAGTAAGAGATGTTCTTGCTACCCAAACCATAGCTATCAATAAATTGAAAGTGAGGCAGATTTGGTGTGACAAAAAATTATCTAAGGGTGTTTTTGCTAAAGATTTAGTACTTCATATCATTAATGAACTTGGTGTAAAGGCGGGAGTAGGTTTCGCATATGAATTCGCAGGGCCTGCGATAGATGAATTATCAATGGAAGAGAGAATGACTATATGCAATATGTCTATTGAAGGAGGAGCAAGATGTGGCTACATTAATCCTGATGAAAAGACATTTAGTTACATTAAAAATAAATTATGTGCTCCAAAAAGTGAGCATTGGGATAAAGCGGTAACATGGTGGAAATCATTAAAAAGCGATGAAAATTCAATATATGATGATGTAATTAAATTAGATGCTTCTAGAGTGGAGCCAACCGTAACCTGGGGGATTACTCCTGGCCAAAGTATAAGCATTAATCAACAAATCCCTCTTTTAAATGACTTGTCCCCAAATGAAAAATTAGTTGCAAAAGAGGCTTATGAATATATGAGTTTCAAGCCAGGGCAATATATCAAAGATACTCCTGTTGATGTTTGTTTCATAGGTAGTTGCACAAATGGAAGAATCAGTGACTTAAGAGTTGCAGCTAAAGTATTAAAAAACAAAAAAGTATCCAAGAATGTCAAAGCATTTGTAGTTCCAGGTTCTGAAAAAGTAGCCACTGAAGCAAAACTAGAAGGTCTTGATCAGATTTTTAAGGATTCTGGATTTCAATGGAGAGAGCCTGGCTGCTCAATGTGTTTAGCAATGAATTCAGATAAGCTAATAGGTAATCAAGTTAGTGCTAGTTCTAGCAATAGAAATTTCAAGGGTAGGCAAGGATCTCCTAGTGGAAGAACACTGCTCATGAGTCCAGCAATGGTTGCTGCTGCTGCAATTAATGGCAAAGTCAGCGACGTTAGAGAATTAATCAACTGATGAAATCAGAATTTACCCCGCCAAGTGGAAAAATTGCAAATATTAACGGGCAATGTATCCCCTTGATTGGTAATGACATTGATACAGATCGAATAATTCCAGCTCGTTTTTTGAAGTGTGTTAACTTTGATTCATTGGGTGAATCTGTTTTTGAAGACGATCGAAAAACTTTAAAAGGAAAACATCCTTTTGATCTTAAGGAAAACAAAAATGCCTCGATACTAATTGTTAATAGCAATTTTGGATGTGGTTCCAGCAGAGAACATGCCCCCCAAGCGCTTATAAGATGGGGTATAAAATCAATTATAGGGGAGAGTTTCGCCGATATTTTTTACAGTAACTGTATTGCTATTGGAATTCCATGTTTTACGCTACCTAAAAAATCCATAGTCGAAATACAAAACTATTGTGATAATCAATTTCTATTTTTAGAAATTGATCTAAAGAAATCCTTAGCAAAATCAAAAGATTTCAATTTAAATCTTGAGATTAAGGAAACCTCAAGGAAAATGTTTTTGTCAGGAGAATGGGATGCTACTTCAACACTACTTGAGAATGAAAATTTAATAGAAAATAAATTTACCCAATTACCTTATATAAGACTTAATTCTAATTTGTTATAGCTATTTAAATCCAAAGAGACTAAAAGAAATTCCTCCCGCTTGATTATGAGGTTGATAAAAAATACCAACTTCATAGGATCTTTTTTGCCAATTTAAAGATATTTTAGAATCTATAAATTCACCATAATCATTTGAATCGTTTGTTAAGTTTAAAATCCCAAAACTTTTGAGAATAATTGGTCCATATAATTGCTGATCATAAGAAATATTTAAGGTGAAGTCTTCATAATTCTGATCAAACTTAAAAACACTTTCGCCACTATCAAATTTATAGAAAGGTAAAAAACTTATGCGTGTATAGTCAAAAATTTTATTTTTAAAATTACCAAATGTTAATTCTGGACCTACACCTAGCCCTAAATATTCTTGATGATCTCCATTTTCATAAAGAGAATATGATGCTTCTAATCTTGTATTAAGACTTAATCCTTTAGAAATTGGTTGAGGAATGTACTTATATGAAATATCAATAGATTTCTTTCTAGGATTTACAATCCTAATTGGAAATTGCTGATCAAGAGAATAAAACAAATTACCTTTTAGGTTAGTTTCAAGATCTTTTGTATTTAAAGCTTCAGCAGTTATATTGGCCAAGCCTAAGGATAAAAATTCTGACTTTTTGATGCCATCAGTAATCCAAGTATTTTCTTTTTGCAATTTTGAACCATAACCAAAGTAAATTTCTGCTTCACCTAATGAGCCATTCCAAACCCTCTCTCTATAAACTCCATAAAAACTTTTTTCCCATACTGAATCAAATAAATCAATTTCTTTACTCAATTTAGTTTTAAATCTAAATGCATCTGAAAATTTATTAAGATCAAGTGAATTTAAATCCTTTTCTATTTCTAAATCCCAATTTTTTATTGTGCCTTTTATCTGGGATTTTAGAGCAAAATAATCTTCAAAACTTGAATTTCTTTTAACCTTATCTGAAGTTACTGATTCCCCCTTATTTACAAAACTTTTTGTATAGCCTTTGAGTGATCGTTGAATCAAGAATTGAGGTTCTAAATAAAGAACAAAATCATCATTTATGTCTATTGAGTTAATTCTCCTCCCGATAAAATACCCATCTTTATCTAAATTTTCATACCCAAAGTTCCATGTATTTGCAGATTGAACCTTTTTAAAATCAAAATTTCTACTGCCTAACCAAAAGGGGATTGATACTTTGTCGTCAAGTATTAAATAATTTAATGAGGATTTAAATCTAAGTTTTTCATTAATAGGAGAAACTTCTAATGAATTTATTACTAATTTTGATTGTTTTAATTCAAGCAAATCATTACTAAATATAGCCTTCTTACTTTTCCATTTATCGCCATCTATGGTCATTTTTTCTGTAAAAAACAACCAATTCTGTACATTGTCAGGAGTATTTATAACTTCCTTTTTATTTAAATCAAGTAAATTTTCTAACTTTTTATAATCTGATAAGCTGAAATTTGAAGATATGTCATCAATCAAGGTATTGGTATTGAGAAAGCCCTTTACATCTAATAGATAACCTTTTTCACTAATAAAGCTGTATTCGAGTTGTGAAACTCTAAAAATTTGATCTCCTAATATGAATGTTATATTTCCTTTTGCTTCAATTTTTTTATTTAACTTGTCGTATATTAATTCATCAGCTTTAAGGAGTTTGCCTCTATATGAAACAGACACGTTGCCCTCTGCATAAATAACATCACTTATTTCTGACTGTTTATCCGATTGTATAATTAACTCTTGTTGATTTTCGACTTTAGCAACCAAAAGTGAATCTGTTTCTTTCGTTAAAGATATTACATAATCAGTATCATCATCAAGATAATTACTGAGAGTATTTGATGAAATTTCTAGGTTAGATACATTTGATAAAGTTTTTTTTATAATCCGATTATTAGTATCTTTACTAATTTTTAATAATTCAGCTGTTTCTGATGGCTGAAAAAAATTAATAAAAAGAAAAGAGAAAAATATTACGTTTTTTGATATACCTGAAATCAATTTAAGAATTTAATTAAAAAAATTAATCTTGAGGACTTTCTAGGTCTTTTCTATTTGGGGTTCTTGTGGGGTCACTTGCTAAAAATCCGAAAAGAAATATTCCTACAAAGAAAAAAACGATAGTGTAAACAGAAATTTTTAAGGCGAGCATGGAGTTACTAGTGCTGACAGATTTATATCTTATTAAATTTATAATTAAAGTATGGTTAATTGTTTACTTTTTGTATTTTTGGTAAATTTTGAAATACTTTAAGGGAGATTAATCGTCATGATCATCCCAAGGATCAGTAAGCTTGGCTGCTTTAGGTCCAAAGGCAGTCCATAGACCAAAACCGGTCAAAGCTAAAAGTAAAGCCAGAATTGTTACAGCTATAGAAACTGCAGGATCTGGAGCTGATGATAAAGTTTGCATCAATTTTGCTAAGTTTGTAAACAATTTATGTATGAGTTCTTATACAATAGCGAAATAATATCCGATTTTGTGAATTTAACATGGGTCAAAAAACAGCATTAGGAAGTCTTTTAAAAGCAATTGGCAATTCAGGTCAAGGGAAAGTTGTACCTGGTTGGGGAGCAGTTCCTGTCATGACAGTAATTGGTCTACTACTTTTGGTTTTCTTAGTTATTCTTCTACAAATCTATAACCAATCCCTACTCCTTCAAGGTTTCTCAGTAGATTGGAACGGAAACTAAACTTCTGAAATTTTCTCAAAAAGTTATTTGGTTAATGTGAAAATTGCCAAATAACTTTTTTTTTAATTTTTGTTTTTATTAATTAGTTATAGTTTGTATATATTCATAATTCTCAAACAAAAAGAGATTTAGAAATAAAAAATGAAAGAAATATTTTTAATTGGATTAGGAAATCCTGGTAAAAAATACTCAAAAAGTAGACACAATATAGGTTTTTTATTGCTTGACAAATTTTCAAAAAAATATAATTCAAATTTTTTATTAAAAGATAAACTTAAAAGTTCCTGCTCAGAATTCAAAATCAATA
This sequence comes from uncultured Prochlorococcus sp., assembly GCA_902534675.1. Taxonomy (GTDB): domain Bacteria; phylum Cyanobacteriota; class Cyanobacteriia; order PCC-6307; family Cyanobiaceae; genus Prochlorococcus_A. The sequence continues at coordinate 11,763 of CACAQQ010000008.1, read as the reverse complement.
ATTCGACTTATAAATTATTTTTACCAAATACATTTATGAATAATAGTGGTGATGCTGTGAAAGCAATAGTAGATTGGTACAAAATTAATTTAGATCAGCTTTTTATAATAGTTGATGATAAAGATCTTCCCCTTGGCAAAATAAGATTTAGAAAAAAGGGAAGTTCTGGTGGACATAATGGGCTTAAAAGCATCATTGAAAAGCTGCGATCAAATGATTTTAATAGAATAAGAGTTGGTATTGGGTCTCCCCCTTTAAAAGAAGGAACAAATAATTTCAATACAATTTCTCATGTATTAGGTAATTTTTCTTTAGAAGAAAAATCAATTTTAGATAAAGTATATAAAAAAGTGATAGATTCCCTTGAACAATTAAATACTAAAAAAGAAGAATATATAATAAATGAATTAAATTCATTTAACAAAGACCAAATTTAACAAATGCGGGCTAAACCAGAAACATTAGCAAATTTAAATATTAAAGAATATTGCTTCTCAAAAAAGCAAATCAAGGGAGTAGTGGAAGCTAGTCAATTTAAATGGACTTTTACATGGTCTTTTAATAAAGGTTTATTATTAGTGAATCCCCCTTTGGGAAGAGCATTAATAGAGGATGCTTTATTAAGATTTTTATTGAAAAAAGATTATGAACTAGAAGCAGGTAATGAATATAAGTTTACTATTTCAGCCAAGTTTTAAGATCGATATTTTTTTTCAAAGTAAACTTCATTTTGCAATAGTCCTCTAAAATTATCAACGCAGATATCGCATCAAGATTTTTATTAAGAATAAAAACCTCCCTAGGAACTAAAAACTTCAAACCGCTAATTGGAAAAAGTTCGAAATATCTAGCTTTAGCTCTGTATGTGGTATTTTTTTCTTCAAAAATTATTATTTCTTTTTTAAAAAAATCTAGTTTTTCTCTAATTTCTCTACTAGTTGTACCGTTACCAATAATAATTTTTGATATCTCTTCAAAGGTGTTTAATTTTCTGATATAGTCTTCTAGTAATTCACTTTTAAGAATAATAGCTTTATAAACTTTTTTTTCATTAATTTCAGCAACAACTAATCCACATTTGCTTTTACCAGGATCGATAGATATTAATTTATCCATATATCATTATAATTTATCGATATTCAACTCTACTAATATTGGGTCTGCAGTTTTACTATCCTTTAAAGATACAACTTCTAATCGATATTTTGTATTTTGATTTATCTTCAACAAATCTCTAATTTTTTTAATAAAGTTTCCTCTCGTATTAATTTCGCTAACAATAGATCCTCTTAACTTAATCGTATCTCTTGTTTTACTCATTAAAGTTTTAATTTTTGAATTGATATTTTTATAATCAAGATCTTTTTTTTCAAGAATTTCGCTCGTTAAAACTTCCCCTTTTCTTACAATTATTTTATTTTGAAGCAATTCTGGGTACACAAATACAAAATTATCACCTTTCAAAACATTAGTTGCTGATTTAATCAATATGATCCAATTCCCACCTTTTTCGGTAGCTTTTTCAATTTGAGCTATATCATTAGGTCTCCACAAAAGAATATTGTTTGTTTCTTTTTTACTTGGTATAACAATTGTCTGAACATATTTGTCAGCACTATTATAAATTTTTCCTAGATCTATTTTTAAATTTGGATTAGATCTAACTTTAGCAATAAACAAAGTTTGACCTCTTCTAAAAACTACATTTCCTCTCCTAAATTCTTTAACATCACTTTTTAGTTTATTTAATTCTTTTTCTTTATTGTTAATCTTATCTTCAAGTTTCTTCCTTTCTTCCTGCAAAGGTAGCAAAGCCTTTTTACTCTCATCCAAAGTTTTTTGCAAAAAAGGAATATCAACAAAAAGTCTTTGCCTAAATTCTTCGCTAACTAAAATTAATAATCCAATAGATATGGCACTAATGAATCCTCCAGTTATTATCGTTACGATTGTAGCTGTTTTTTTGGGCCTTAATTTTAAAATACTAAATCTTGCTTTACCAATTTTTGTACCAAGTAGATCCCCAAATGGTGCAATTAAACCTCCAAGTAAGATTAAAAAAACAATTAAAATCCAAGCCACACTATTACATGCACTGACTACATTATTATTAATGATGAATCAATTAAATCTTTTTGCAAGCGCTATTGGGTCAAAAACTGTAATTTTTTTTCTTTCAATAGTGAGGAGCCCAGAATCCTTTAAATCGCCCAATAATCTTGTAATCGTTACTCTTGTTGAACCAATAGCTTCGGCAATAGCTTGATGAGAAAGCCTCAGATCTACTGTAATACCTTTTTCACTGGCAACTCCAAAGTCTCTACAAAGAACCATCAAGAAGCTTACTAAACGAGACGACATATCTCTGTGAGTAAGAGTTTCAATCATTGTTTCTGTTTGAAGGATTCTACTTGAGAGTCCCTGCAACAATAGTAAACCTACTGATGCATCGCCTTCAATTGCTCTTAAAACAGAATTCGCAGGTGCTGTTATCATTTCAACTCTTGTGAAAGCTATAGCATGATAAAAACGATCAGATCTATGACCTGTCAAAAGAGATAAAACACCAAAGAGACTATTCTCTCTTAAAAGAGCAACAGTTATCTCTTCTCCTGACTCATACACTCTTGACAATCTTACTGCTCCTCTTCTTATCAGATAAACCCTTTCAGCAGGATCTCCAGGGAAAAATATTGTTTTAGATCGCTCAACCATTTCTGTACTTGCACCCTCAAGACCTTTAATTACTTCCATTAAAGTTTTGTTAATTGGAAAACGTTCTCCAATTGAGTTAATTTTATTTTGTCCGGAATTTTGCGAACTAAAGCGGCTTAATCCTTGAGAAGAAGGGATCATAAATATCTTGACTATTAAAAAATTTAAGAAGACAGCTTAAAATATCTTGTATCAACAGTAACAATTTTCAATTCTTATCCTTTTATACATTATCTACTAAAATTTCTTTTTAACTTTATAAGCATTTTTTTAAGTAAAATTACACTATATGCAGTGTCATCAGATTCAAATTATACTGCATGTAGAAAAACTTTTAATAATGGTAATTAGTTCATTTAATAATTTTCCTAAAAGTAATCTTGATGTTTTAAAAATAAGTACTGTTAATAAAACAAATTTAAAGAGATTTATACAAAACGGACAAATCCATATCTATAAATCCCTTTATAGGGGTAGTTATTCCTCTGTCATCAGAGACTCTCTAAGAAATGCTGCTCTAGGTAGAAAAGTGCTATTAGTGCAATTTATGAAAGGAGGGGTTAAACAAGGCGTTGCTAATGCTGTAAAACTTTGTGGTAATTTAACTTGGATAAGGTCTTCGCATTCATTTGATCAATATAATTCTGAAGAAATAGACAACAACGAGAATTTAAAAAAATCTATTCATGAATCTACTCATGAATTATGGGATTTTTGTAAAGAAGAATTACTTTCTGGTGAAAATGATCAAATCATACTTGATGAAATTTTTCTTGCTATTGAGATGCAAATTATCGATAAAGATGACTTGATTTCAACACTTGAAAACCGTTTAATATCAGGAGATGTAATCCTTACTGGTACAGGTATTCCTAAAGATTTATTATTGATGGCAAACCAAATTACTGAACTTCGCTCATAAAACAATGCTTAAAAATGATCTCTGGATAAATCAAAAAGCAGCTGCAGGAATGATAAATCCTTTCCAACCTAACTTAGTGCGGCATCTTGAGCCTGATAATCAACAAAAACCAGTCTTAAGTTACGGATGTTCCTCTTATGGCTATGATTTAAGGCTTTCATCAAAAGAATTTCTAATTTTTAGACATATTCCTGGTACTGTGATGAATCCTAAAAAGTTCAATCCTGATAATTTAGAAAAAACTGTTCTTCATAATGATGAGGATGGAGACTTTTTTATTCTTCCTGCTCACTCCTATGGTTTAGGAGTGGCTCTAGAAAAAATGAAAGTACCAGAAAATATAACTGTAATATGCATAGGCAAGAGTACTTACGCCCGACTAGGAATTATCGTTAACACAACACCTGCAGAAGCCGGATGGGAAGGTCATTTAACTCTGGAGTTTAGTAATAGTTCAGGTGCAGATTGCAGAATTTACGCTGACGAGGGTATTTGTCAACTACTATTTTTTGAAGGTGATCCTTGCTCTACAACATATGAAGATAGAAAAGGTAAATATCAAAATCAACCTGAGAGGGTAACTTTAGCAAAAATATAAAATGAGTATAGTTCAACTTATTTCGCTAACTCCTGATGCAGAAAAAACAATGGCTTACATTGCAAGAGTAAGTAATCCAAACAATCAGAAAAATGAAGATTATTCAAAATTATTGAGTTATTGCATCAAAAATGAACATTGGAGTGTATTTGAACAGTCTTTTATGACCTTACAAATTGAGACAAATAGAGGAATTGCAGCACAAATTTTAAGACATAGATCATTTACTTTCCAGGAATTTTCTCAGAGATATGCAGATAGCTCTCAATTAGGAAATATTCCTTTACCTGAATTGCGAAGGCAAGATTTTAAAAATAGGCAAAATTCTATTCCTGACCTGCCTGATGACTTAAAAAAAAGATTCAATGCAAAAATTGCTTCACATTTTAAAGCTGCTTCAGAATTATATGAAGATTTACTTACTGAAGGAATAGCTAAAGAATGTGCAAGATTTGTTTTACCATTAGCAACTCCCACGAGAATCTATATGTCTGGATCATGCAGATCATGGATACATTATATTCATTTAAGATCAGCACACGGTACTCAAGAAGAACACAAAACGATTGCCGAAAATTGCAAGTCTATTTTCAAACAAAGTTTTCCTATTGTATCGAAATCTCTAGATTGGTAAAAATTATCCATGACTACGAGTAGTAACCTCATGATTTTTATTTTCTTTTATTACTGAAAATTCATCATTAATAATTTCATCTTGAGATTTTGCTTTACTCTCAATTTTCTCAATAGAATCTTTAATTATTAATTCTTCTTGTTTACCTATAAATGTAGAGATTAAATTTCCTTTTTTATCAAAAAGATTAACTTGAGGTATTCCATTCACATCAAATTTTCGGATATAATTGTTCCATTTTTGATTGTCAACATTTAAAAAAACAAAATTAATATCTTTTTCGTATTCCTCTCTTAAAGCAGATACTTGTGGAGCCATTTCTTTGCAAACTTCACACCACTCAGCATAAAACTCAAGAAAAGTTGGCTTATTATTTCTAAAAGCTATTTCAGGATCAACAGATAGTTCTCCAAAACTCTTAAGAAGATAAGTTGATTGAAACAAAATATTTCTAAACAAAATCAAAGAGATAAAAACTATTGCAATCAAAACAAACATCATTAATTTCAAGTTTTTATTTAAAAGTGATTGTTTACTCTCAGATTGCATTATGAATACTAACTATCTTTAGATATATTAAATATATTAAACAAATAAATATAAGGTTAATCTTTTACCTTTTAATTAACTGATAAAGTAATTACTGAATAACATAAAAAATATCATTAATTCTTGAATTGTAATTATGCAATCAATCTTTGGAACTGACGGAATAAGGGGAGTATTTAATAAAGAGATAACTTATTCTTTAGCATATAAAATTGGTTATGCCCTAGGTTTGACGATTGAAAATAATAATCCAATAATAATTGGAAGAGACACAAGAATTAGTGGGGAGATTCTGTTAAATGCATTAGCAAAAGGTATAAATGCAAGCGGCAAAAAATTTATAAATCTTGGGATCTGCCCTACCCCAGCAATTCCTTTCTTAATCCAAAAAGAAAAATTTAGTAGTGGGATAATGATATCCGCCAGTCATAATCCCCCAGAATACAATGGCATAAAAATTTTTGATCATAATGGTAAAAAAGTCACCAAAAACTTTGAATACAAAATTCAAAAACTAATTGAAGAATTCAATCAAAATATATCAATTACCTCAAAATATAGCTCTCTTAATTCAAATAAAGAGCTTTTGGATATTTATATAAGCAGCCTAATCCAAACAATGGGTGGGGAAGATTTAAGCGGTATAAAAATAATACTAGACACCTGTCATGGATCAGCTACAATCTGCGCAAAAAAAATTTTTCAGAATCTTGGTGCTGATGTAACAGTTATAAATAACTCTATAGATGGTTTAAAAATTAATGTGAATTGTGGTTCAACTCACCTCGAGCCATTAAAAAAAGCTCTAATAGAGTATCCCGCAGATATGGGATTTAGCTTCGATGGGGATGCCGATAGAGTAATTGGATTAGATTCTAAAGGGAACGTATTAGATGGAGATCATATTCTTTTTCTTTGGGGTAGAGAACTTATGAAACAAAATATTCTTACAAATAATTTACTAATATCAACTCAAATGGCAAATTTGGGTTTTGAAAAAGCTTGGGATAAAATTGGCGGGATCTTATATAGAACTGATGTAGGAGATAAATACGTTTATGATGCAATGAAGGTTAAAAGAGCTACTTTAGGCGGTGAGCAGTCAGGACATATACTTTCAAAAATTAATAACTTTTCTGGTGATGGGATATTGACTGCACTTCAAATTGCTAAATACTGTAAAAAGAAAAAAATTAATTTAAATGATTGGTTTAAAACTAGTTTCAACCCTTTTCCTCAGAAACTAACCAATATCAGCTTAGATTTTAATATTAATAAAATAAATCCAAAAACCAAAATCTTAATTGATCAAACTATAGAAAATTACCAGTCAAACAACTCAGATGATTTTAGAATTTATATAAGACCTAGCGGTACTGAACCTTTAATGAGAGTTCTTGTTGAGGCTGAAAATCAGACAAAAGTTAATTATTTATCAACCGAAATAAAAAACAAACTCTCTTTCGAAATTTATAAAATAATGAATTAATTGTGAATCAGATTTTCATATAAACCCTATCAAAAATTTCAAGCTGATTTACAATTACATAGTTCTCCCTATTAGTTTTAGCTTTATTTGGATTAAAAGTTTCAGAATAGTTAAAATCTTTTTTATCTATTTTTTTAAAATTAAAATTACTTGATATAGTGCAATCCATATAATCGAATAAATCCTTTACATCAGTTTTTATAAAAATTAAGGATCCTTTTTGCAATGAATTTGAGAGAAGATTAATGAATTCTGGCTGTATTACACGCCTTTTATAATGTCTTTTTTTAAACCATGGATCGGGAAAGTTAAAAGAAATACTTTTTACATTTTTGATAATAAATTTGCTTTGGATATTATTCAAAATGTTAATAGCGTTGCCAAATGCAAAATATAAATTTTTGATTTCTTTTTCTTGGACTTTAAATTTAGCAGTTTTAACCAATTTCTCACGTATTTCAATTCCTAAATAATTCCAATTAGTATTAACTAGAGCTAAATCAAATAGAAACTCACCACCAGCGCAACCTATATCCAAATGAAGATTTAATTTAGGATCACCAAACATTTCAATCAAAGATGGGATTCTCTCAATTTCATTAAAATTTTTACTAAGCGGATTAACATGCTGTCTCATATGAGTATTACTCTATACCTTGGCAATCATAATAAAGATGAATATTATTCATAACTATGACAATAGTAAGTTAAAAAGTAATAGTTTGATGTTTAATTATTATGTATTTAAAAAGAAAAAGTTTTGAACGTTTTTAATCAACTTTCTATTTGGCTATCTTTTCAACTTTCAATAATTTTCATTATTGGAATGCCTGTTACTTTATTCTTCTGGTCAATTAGAAAAAGAAATCAAGCTGTTAATAAACTTCTATCAATTTATTGGAAAATATCCCTTTTATTTTTTATAAGCCTTTTACTTTTAATGGGTAAGTATAATTATGCTCTTTTAGTAACAAATATTTCAACATTATTAATGACAGTTTCAGTTTGGTTTTGGAACGATATAAATGATGAGTTAAAAGAATATGACTTTACTTACCCTCTTACAACAACGACAAAAGTATGGAGATGGTCTCTTACTTTTATATCTCTGAATTTCTTAATCCAAAGTTTGCGAAACTTTAACTGCTTTTCTTCTCTTAATTCGGCTGCATGTGAGATCTGGCTTCAACCTTCTTCGAATCTTTATACTATAATTAAAAATTTATTTAATTTTTTCTTCGGAGCTAACTTTACTCAGCCGATAGCAAAATTTTTAGGATTATTTTCATTATTAATATATACTTTAGGCTTGATTCAATGGTCAATAATTAAATTACCTAAAAATGGAAGAAACTCTTCTTTCTCAGAAAATGGCAGATATTGATTTATTAAATAACTTAGAAAAAATAAGTTCCTTGAAATCTAATAGGATACTTAAAGTTGAGGGATTCATTCTAAAAGAAAATCAGAAAGAACATTTAGAAATAATTATTTTCAAAGGTTTCAGTAGCTCTACCACTCATCCAATTGAAATAGATTTAGAAAAAAAAGTTATTGAATTTAGATATATACTTACAAAATTTAAACTATATAAAGCACCTTTAAAAGAGACCAAAGATAATTTTATAAGAGAAAGTAAAAAGTCAGTTTTCTTTTTGAATCAAAAAAATTGGATTTAAGAAAATTCAAGATTAATAATATTTGAACATCGTTTGCATAATTTTGTATTTTGGATTCCGCTAAAAGTTTCTTTTTGATAATGCCAACATCTATCACATTTTTGCCCATCAGCCTTTAAGACTTGGATCTTCCCAAGTTCATTATTTTCGATAATTAAGGAATTCTCGGTTAAGTCCGATACCACTTGGAAATTTGAAACTATGAGCCAATCCCTAAATAGATCTACATCTTGATAACCAAATCTTTCTAGCCATGTCAGAGAATCTTTTACAACTTTATCTTCAGGTAAATAATTAACTTTTGTTTCTAAAGCTGCTCCAATTATTTGTTTGTTTCTACATCCCTCTATAGCTTTATTAATTTCAACTCTCAAATTCCTCAAATTTGTGATGTGTTCATTAAGAGTTTCATTTTTCCATGACTGTGAAAAAATTGGCCATCCTCTTTGAAATACGGATTTTTCTTTAGTTGAATATGGAATATTTTGCCAAATATCTTCAGCCATATGACAAAGTACTGGAGAAATAAGAACAGCTAAATTTTCAACAATTTTAGACATTACAAACTGACATGATCTTCTTCTAAATTGCGATTTAGAACTTACATATAACCTATCCTTCGCAATGTCCAAATAGAAATTTGATAGATCTACAACGCAAAAACTTTGTAAAATTTGAAAAAATTTTGAAAATTCATAATTTTCATAAGCATTGGATATTTGATCTGTAACCTCAACTAGTCTGCCTAACATCCATTGATCTAAGAGTGGCAACTGATCAATTTCAAAACTATCAATGATGGGGTCATAATCATGAATATTCCCTAGAAGATACCTTGCAGTATTACGAACTTTTCTATAAACATCTGACAGTTGCTTAAGTATATTTGAACCAATTGGTACATCTACTGAATAATCTACAGAGCTTACCCATAGCCTTAAAACATCAGCGCCATAAGCAGGTTCCGTTTTTTTATTATTACCTCCATTAATAATTTTATTTGGATCAACAACATTACCTAAAGATTTGCTCATTTTTCTTCCGTTTTCATCAAGAGCAAAACCATGAGTTAAAACTTTCTTATATGGAGGTTTATTATTAACGGCAACAGATGTTAATAAAGAAGACTGGAACCAACCTCTATGTTGATCTGAACCCTCTAGATATAGATCTGCTGGATATTTCAACTCACTTCTTTGTTCACACACTGCTGCCCAGCTAGATCCAGAATCAAACCAGACATCCATTGTATCTGTTCCTTTTATCCATAAATCAGAATCTTTTACATAATTTTCTGGCAATAGATTCTTGACATCCCAATCCCACCAAATATCTGCTCCATGTTCACTAAATAGCTCTTGTATATGGTTAATTATCTCACTATTTAATAGAATTTCATCACCATTTTTTTTATAAAAAACTGGAATTGGAACCCCCCAAGACCTTTGTCTTGAAATACACCAATCTCCTCTACCAACAACCATAGAATAAATTCTTTTCTTTCCAGTAGCTGGCATCCATTCAACATCTTCGATTGCCTTTAAGGCAGATGATCTAAAGCCATTTACAGACGCAAACCATTGTTCTGTTGCCCTAAAAATAGTTGGTTTTTTTGTTCTCCAATCATAAGGATATCTATGCTTATAATTTTCTTGTAATAAAAGCAAGTTATTTTCCTTCAAATATTCAATAATTAAATCATTTGCGTCTTTTAGGACATTTGATCCTTTGAATTGACCAGAATGTTCATTTAGGTTACCTCTTTCATCAACAACACATGTTGTAGGTAAATCATATTTTTGCCCCACATTGAAATCATCTATCCCATGACCTGGTGCAGTATGAACAATTCCAGTTCCTGATTCTGTAGTAATGTAATCACCCCCAATCACAATTCTGCAATTTTTATTTTTGGTAGGGTGTTGATATTCAATATTTGCCAAGGAAGATCCTTTTACCTCAAAAAGAGTCTTCAATTCTTTATTGAATTTGTTACATATTTCAGAAGATAATTCTTTTGCAAAAAGGTATATTCGTTTCTCTTCGTCAATAGCAAAAACGTATTTAATTTTTGGATTTACCGCAACAGCTTCATTTGCAGGTATCGTCCAGGGTGTAGTGGTCCAAATAATTATGAAAGAATTACTTAGAAAAACATCCTTTTCAATATTGAGATTTTCTTTAGAGACTTCTAGTAGGATAGCTTCAGATAATTTAGTAATTTTGAATGAAACATAAATACTTTTTGAATAATGTTCATCAGGATATTCTAATTCTGCTTCTGCAAGTGCAGTCCTCGAACTTGGACTCCAATGAACAGGTTTAAGACCTCGATATATATAGCCATTTAAAAACATTTTCCCAAATACTCCAATCTGAGCAGATTCATAACTTTTTTTAAGAGTTAAGTAAGGGTTATCCCAATCTCCCCATATACCCCATCTTTTAAAGCCCTGCATTTGATTGTTTATTTGTACGTATGCATAATCTGTTGCTTTTTTTCTTAGATTTAGAGCATCAAGATTCTTTCTTTGATCAGATTTTAAATTCTGAAGTACTTTTAATTCAATAGGTAATCCGTGGCAGTCCCATCCAGGAACATAATGTACCCTGAATCCCCTCAAGGTTTTGTATTTATTTATTATGTCTTTTAAAACTTTATTAAGCGCATGACCCATATGAAGCGCTCCATTTGCATAAGGTGGGCCATCATGCAATGTAAATGTTTTTCCTGAATTGTTCGAACCTAATTCGAAATCAATATTATTATTAGCCCAAAAATCCTGAATCTCAGGTTCTCTTGCAACTGAGTTAGCACGCATTGAAAAGTCAGTTTTAAGTAAATTTAAAGTCTCTTTATAAGAAAAGTCTGATTTTTTTTCTTTGCTATTTTGAGATTTCATACGACTGAAAAGAAATATAGGTGATCAATAGAATTGTTAAAATAAATCTTATCTATTATATTATTCCTTAATTGACCTGTAGTTTTTTTGCATGTTTCAAATAACCAACTGATTTTGTTTCAGACTTTTATATTATCATTTTTATCTTTTTTATCATTTCTTACCCACTTTTTTGGGCTGGTATTTTGATTGTTGCTCACAAAATTAAATAAATTTAAAGGTTTTGCAAAATTTTTAACCCCGAGATTAAACGCCTCTAATATTTTCGAAAGAT
>CACAQQ010000007.1 GCA_902534675.1 uncultured Prochlorococcus sp. | reverse complement strand
ACAATGAGCAAGTATTCTTACATGATGCTTCTGCATTATTGGTAATTCTAGATTGTCAATTTCTTGAATAGTTTGGATATTTATAGGATCTGATGTGGGATCAAGATTATTTGACATTAATTTTTAGTTTTAATAAAAGAAAAAACGCAATATTGGGGGTATCTTTCGTTAGAGTATATAAAGCTAATTGTAATAGGTTATTTTTGAATAACATGGTTAACGAAAATTTAGTTAAAAATGTAGTAAAGGAGCCTTACAAATATGGTTTCGTTACTGATATTGAAACTGAAAAAATAGAAAAGGGATTAAATGAAGATATCATAAAATTAATTTCACAGAAAAAAGAAGAGCCAAAGTTTCTTCTCGATTTTAGATTAAAAGCCTTTAAGAAATGGCAAAAAATGAAAGAGCCTGATTGGGCAGCATTAGGATATAAAAAAATTGATTATCAAGATATTATTTATTACTCTGCTCCTAAGCAAAAAGAGAAAATTTCTAGCTTAGATGAAGTTGATCCCAAACTTCTTGAGACTTTTGACAAATTAGGGATACCCCTCACGGAGCAAAAAAAACTCACAAATGTTGCAGTAGATGCTGTCTTTGATAGTGTTTCTATAGCTACAACTTTTAGAGAAGAACTTGCTGAACATGGAGTTATATTTTGCTCAATTAGTGAAGCAGTAAAAAATCACGCGGATTTGATTGAAAAATATTTAGGTACAGTAGTTCCAGCTAGTGATAATTATTTTGCAGCACTAAATTCTGCAGTTTTTAGTGATGGTTCTTTTGTTTATATCCCAAAAGGTGTTACTTGCCCTATGGATCTATCTTCCTACTTTAGAATTAATAGTGGAGATTCAGGGCAATTCGAAAGAACACTAATCATTGCTGAAGAATCAAGTTCTGTAAGTTATCTAGAAGGTTGTACAGCTCCAATGTTTGATACAAATACCTTACATGCAGCAGTTGTAGAGCTTATAGCATTAGACGACGCCTCAATAAAATATTCAACAGTGCAAAATTGGTATGCTGGTGATGAAGAAGGTATTGGCGGAATTTTTAATTTTGTCACCAAGAGAGGAAAATGTTTAGGTAAGAGAAGTAAAATTAGTTGGTCTCAAGTTGAAACAGGGTCTGCAATTACATGGAAATATCCTAGCTGTCTTCTTTTAGGGGAAGAATCTGTAGGAGAATTTTATTCAGTGGCTCTCACCAATAATCTTCAGCAAGCAGATACAGGCACAAAAATGATCCATATTGGTCCTAAGACCAAATCAACTATTGTTAGCAAAGGTATTAGTGCAGGTAACTCAAAAAATAGCTACAGAGGTCTTGTCAAAATGGGAACAAAAGCTACAGGATCAAGAAATTACAGTCAATGTGATTCAATGTTAATAGGGGATCAAGCTTCTGCAAATACATTTCCTTACATCAAATCTCAACAACCCAATTCTGAAATTGAGCATGAAGCAAGCACATGTAGAATCTCAGAAGACCAACTTTTTTATCTCCAAAGCAGAGGTATAGAATTTGAGGAGGCAGTATCTATGATGGTCAGCGGTTTTTGCAGAGATGTATTTAATCAATTGCCCATGGAATTTGCTGCTGAAGCAGATAAGTTGCTGGCACTGAAACTAGAGGGATCAGTAGGTTAATTAATCAATTTCTAAACTGAAATGCAAAGTAAAATGAAAGAATCAGATCCAATTTTAGAAGTTGAAAATCTCTCTGCATCTACTGATAATCTTCCAATTTTAAAAGGAGTTTCACTTACTGTCTATCCTGGAGAAATCCATGCCATTATGGGAAGAAATGGATGTGGCAAAAGTACTCTTTCGAAAATCATTGCAGGACACCCCTCGTACAATATTACAAATGGCGACATTAAATTTTTAGGTGAAAACATTAACTCTCTAGAACCTGAAGAGAGATCTCAATCAGGAATTTTTCTTGGTTTTCAATATCCAATTGAGATTCCAGGTGTAAGTAATCTTGAGTTTCTTAGAGTTTCAACTAATGCTAGAAGGAAATTCCTCAACAAAGAAGAATTGGATACTTTTGATTTTGAAGAATTAGTTAAAGAAAAGTTAGAAATTGTGAAAATGGATCACGCATTCCTATCAAGGAGTGTAAATCAAGGCTTTTCCGGAGGTGAAAAAAAAAGAAATGAGATTCTGCAAATGGCTTTACTTGAGCCCAAGATAGCAATATTAGATGAGACCGATTCTGGTCTAGATATCGATGCTCTAAGAATAGTGGCATCAGGAATTAAAAAAATATCTAATGCACAAACAGGAATTATACTTATTACCCACTATCAAAGATTATTAGATGAAATTAAACCAAATTATGTCCATGTTATGTCAGACGGACAAATCATAAAAACTGGTGAGAGTGATCTTGCTCTAGAGCTTGAGGAAAAAGGTTATGAGTGGACTGATAACTTTATAAAAGAGACCTAAACAAATGGAAATTATTGAAAAAATAAAAACTAATAAATCGAATGATAATCAAACAGAAATACAAAAAATCTGTCTTCATAAATTACAATCAAGCCCTCTTCCTAATCCTAAAAGTGAACTATGGAGACTTTCAAATAAATCAAAATTGTCAAACTTTTTAGATTACTCAGTTAATGAAAAAGATTCAAAATTTGATATACCATATCCGAAAAATTCTCACTTACCCTCAGACAATTACGTCAAGAAGCTAGTAAATTATCAGTACCGCTTTACAGCCGTAAGACAAAGGCTGTCTTAGTTGACTTAGTACTTAAATATCAGGAAAAATCTTCTAAGAAAACAAATATCAGCGCACCAGAGCCCGAAGTTGAAGATACTTTTAATTCCAATACTCCTAACGTTAGTGATGAAGTCAAAACAAATGTAGTATTTTTACCCCGAGATCCAGATTGGGCATATGTTTTTTGGCAAATTTCTGATGTTGACAGAGAAAAAGCACAATCTTTGGGAGCAAACAAGTTGTGTTTAAGATTATTTGATGCAACTGGTTCTGATGGAAGTAATTTGAATCAAGGCACATTAAGGGAGATAGCTGTTGATAGTTTTAGTACTGAATGGTACTTACCAATCCCACTTGCCGATAGAGATTACAAGGTTGAATTAGGTTACAAATACGGTTTTAACTGGATGTCATTGGCATTCTCTTCGATAAGTCATGTTCCAGGATCACATCCATCCGAGCAAATTCTTGATAAATTTGTACCTTTCAATCTGGATTCTACGCCTGAGTCAATCCCAGATGTTTCAAACCCTGTTTTTTCAGAACAAAATGGTATGCATGAAAGATTATATCAAGCAGCAACTAATATTCCTCTAAGAAGAAAAGTTGGTTCTGAAGAATTCATGGAAAATGTAAATTCAACAAATCTCAATGATAATCTTACAGATTCAGGGGTTGGTAAGTGGTCATCAGGTTTAAATGATTCGGGAAGTGGAATTGTCAAAAATAGATCTTTTTGGCTCGTTGCTGATGCTGAATTAATTGTGTATGGAGCTACAGAGCCTTCCGCAAAACTGACAATAGGTGGAGAAGAGGTACCTCTTGCTGCAGACGGTACCTTTAGAATTCAAGTTCCATTTAGAGACGGGACTCAAATATATGATATTAAAGCTGTTGATGTATCTGGTGAGCAAGAAAAAAGTATATCAATGAAATTTGATAGAACTACACCACTTGACGATACTAATGAAAAAGATAAAGCTGAAACAGAATGGTTTTAATTAATTAAATTAATGCTAAAAAAAATTGTAGCTTTTACTCCTTTGTTTGGAGCATTAACTTTTCCACTAATAGTTCCAATTACAATTTCTAAATTTGGTGTTAACTATGGCATTCTTAGTGCATTGTTAATTTCTTCATTATGGTTTATCGCTATGTTAAGAACTTCCGAAATGCCTCATTAATTTAGTTAGATTTTTTAGAGTTTCTTAAAAATATGACTCAAGTTAATGTAATTAATATAAATTCTCCTTTTGTAGATCAAAAACCAGGAACTTCTGGTTTAAGAAAAAGTACTTTAAGGTTTCAACAAGAACATTATCTAGAAATTTTTATTGAAGCAATCTTAAATTCATTGGAAAATTTACAAGGCTCTACATTAGTGGTTGGTGGTGACGGCAGATATGGCAATATTGAAGCAATAGATAAAATTGTGCAAATATGCGTTGCTCATAAAGTACAAAAGGTTATTGTTCCAAAATACGGTTTATTATCAACTCCTGCGACGTCACACTTAATTAGAAAAGAAAACGCTATTGGCGGAATTATTCTTTCTGCAAGCCATAATCCTGGTGGTATTGATGGCGACTTTGGAGTGAAATTAAATATCTCTAATGGTGGTCCAGCTCCCGAGAAAATTACTAATAAGATTTTCAAGACTTCACAATTACTTACTAATTATAAAATTTGTAAAATCCAATTACCTGACTTTAGTGAATATGGAACTTATTCTTACTGTGAAACTACTTTAGAGATTATTGATGGATTGAAAGATTACTCTAATTTGATGGAGAAAATTTTTGATTTCGATCAAATTAGTGATTTTTTAAAAAAAGACTTTTCATTAATCTTTGATGCAATGAATGCAGTTACAGGCCCATATGCAAAAAATATTTTTGTTGAAAAAATGGGTCTTGCACATGATTGTGTCATGAATGGTAATCCTTTAAAAGATTTTGGAGGTTTACATCCTGATCCCAATCTTACTTACGCATCTCATTTAGCTGATTTGTTATTAAATAAAAAATCTTATAGTTTTGGTGCTGCTTGCGATGGAGATGGAGATAGAAATATGATTTTAGGAAGTGCTTGTTTTGTGAATCCCAGTGATAGCCTTGCAGTCATTACTGCTAATACCAAATGTGTCCCTGGGTACAAAGATGGTATTGCAGGTGTGGCACGATCCATGCCAACCAGCTCAGCGGTTGATAATGTTGCTCGAATATTAAATATACCTTGTTTCGAGACACCTACTGGCTGGAAGTTTTTTGGAAATCTTTTAGATTCTAATTTAATTACTTTATGTGGAGAAGAAAGTTTCGGAACAGGTAGTAATCATGTAAGAGAGAAAGATGGACTATGGGCAGTTTTGTATTGGTTACAAGTTTTAGCTGAGAAAAAATGTTCGGTAAGTGATTTGATGCAGAATCATTGGAAACAATTTGGTAGGAATTATTATTCAAGACATGATTATGAGGCAATCCCCTCAAATATTGCCAATCAAATCTTTGGTAATCTAACTTCTATGCTTGAAACTTTAAAAGGAACTAATTTTGCTGGTCATTTAGTTAAAGTTGCAGATAACTTTTCATATTTAGATCCCGTTGATAAATCCATAAGTGAAAATCAAGGTTTAAGATTGGTCCTTGATGATAATTCTCGAGTAATTGTGCGCCTTTCTGGAACTGGAACTAAGGGTGCAACATTAAGACTTTACTTTGAGAAATTTTTTGGTCCTCAACAGAATCTTTCGTTAAATCCTCAGATCGCTTTGAAACCTCTAATAAATGATTTAGATGCTTTATTAAACATTTCAAAACTTACTAAAATGGAAACTCCCACAGTAATTACATAGAATTGAAAGTAATGATTTTTTGATTTTATTTATATGCATTCAGAAAATTTATTTACTAATTATTCTCAAATAGAAAATAATGCACCTTTGGCAGATAAATTAAGACCAAAGAATTTGGAAGATTTTTTTGGTCAACAACCAATCCTGAATGAGAATTCGCTTTTGAGAAGTGCAATATTAAACGATAAGATTAGTAATTTTATTTTTTCTGGCCCTCCTGGTGTTGGAAAAACTACTCTAATTGAAATTATTTCCTTTAATACGCGTTCAAAATTAATAAAGTTAAATGCAGTATTATCAAGTGTTAAAGAATTAAGAAATGAAATTGCTAATGCAAAAGATCGATTAATAAATTCAAAAAGAAAAACAATTTTATTTATCGATGAGGTTCATAGATTTACAGCGGTTCAGCAAGATGCTTTATTACCTTCAATAGAAAATGGAACTATAACTTTTATTGGTGCTACAACTGAAAACCCCTTCTTTGCTGTTAATAAAGCGCTTGTTAGTAGGTCTCGTATTTTTACATTACTTCCTTTGTCAGAGAATGATTTGCAGAAAGTAATACAAAAAGTCATAACGCATTATTCAAAAAAAGATTCAAAAAAGGTTCATTTAACTCAAGATGCTATAAGTCATTTAGTTAAATTTTCTGGCGGTGATGCAAGAACATTAATCAATGCCCTAGAGATGGCCATAGAAACAACTGCTGAAAATGATGCTAAAGAAATCAAGATTAATCTCTCAATAGCAGAGGATGCAATTCAAAAGAAAAATATTGTTTACGATAAAAATGGTCAAAATCATTACGATGTAATAAGTGCCTTTATCAAGTCAATAAGAGGTTCTGATCCAGATGCAACTTTATTCTGGCTTGCGAATATGTTGGAGGCTGGTGAAGATCCTAATTTTATTTTTAGAAGACTACTTATATCTGCCAGTGAAGATATTGGAATAGCTGATCCTAATGCCATAGTAGTTGTACAATCCTGTTGTGATGCTTTTGATAGAGTAGGTTTTCCAGAAGGATTATATTTCTTAACGCAGGCTTCTTTATATTTAGCTATGTCTTCAAAAAGTAATAGTACGAAAAGTATTTTTAAAGCAATTGAAACTATCAAATCTACAAATGCTTTTGATGTTCCACTTCATTTAAAAAATAATTCTAATAGTTATGTTAATCCTCATAATTATCCAGGTAATTGGATCGCACAAGAATATCTTCCCAAATCTTTAAGAGGTTTAAAAATATGGGAACCAAATAATAATGGATGGGAAAAAACTCAATATGAAGAACTGCTTAGAAGAAAAGAAAACTAAAAATTTTTCGAACAACAAATAATCTCATGATTAAAAGAAGTTTTTTCTTCGTAGGCTAAAGCGATAGTCCAATTATGGAAGTTAATCTGTGAATAATTTAAATGTATGTTTTTCTTCTTATGAATTAACTTTTTTGGCTTTTCAAAAAATTGCCAATGGTTAATGTCTTGAGCTAATTTCCCATGATCCCATTTTATAGCCGCTTCAACAGCACACCATTGATTTAATATCATACTTTTTGTCAAATAATTATTATGGATTGATTTATTGGTATGAAAAAAATATTTTTCTGCAAATTTTAAATAGTTAAAATCTCTATCTGTTCTCTCAATATCTATTCCTATTTTGCCTTTATGCCAGACTATAGTAATGGCATCTTTACAATGACTTAAACTGATATTTCCCATGCCAGAGGGTAAACTTGGAGGTTCTCCAGGATAAGCATTAATTGGAATTTCTAAGGGGTCTAAATTAAAAAGTGTTGAGAGTGATTGTCGCAAATAAGCTCTTGTTTCTAAGAAAATCTTTGATCTTGAATTTGTTAGGTTTTTTGCAGTTTTAATTTCTTCTGTAGTTGCGACATCTTGCACACCTTTAATCTCATAAAACCAAATTTTTGGTATTTTATATTCATACTCATTTAATAATTTCAATGGCTCTTAAGGTTGGCGACAAAGCACCAGAATTTAAATTAAAAGATTCTTTTGAGAAAGAAGTTTCTCTTAGTGATTTTAAAGGTAAAAGAATAATACTATATTTTTATCCAAAAGATAATACTCCTGGATGTACTAAAGAAGCATGTAATTTTAAAGAGAATTGGGATTTACTCCAAAAAAATAATATTATTGTGCTTGGCATTAGTAAAGATAATGCATCCTCTCATCAAAAGTTTATAGAAAAATTTGATTTACCATTTATTCTTTTAACTGATCCTGAACCTTTCAAAGTTTCTTCTGATTACGATAGCTACGGACTGAAAAAATTCATGGGAAAAGAATATATGGGAATGATGAGAAATACATTTTTAATTGATCCTGAAGGTAAAATCGAAAAAATTTACTTAAAGGTAAAAGCAGCAATAATGGCTGATCATATAATTGCAGACCTTGGGTTAAGCTAATTTTTTTATGGACAGGTGGTGAATAATCATCCCCTCCATAACTAAATTAGGAGCATTGATAATATTTTCTTTTTGAGTCTTTAGAGATTTTGTGATTAATTGAGAGTCTCCTCCACATATTATTAAAATATCCTTTTCGGGATTAAATAAACTATTAATCACGCCAGTAAGAGAGTTGATTACTCCTTTTAAGATTGCTTCTTCTGTGTTAATTAAAAAATCTTTGATCGGAATATCATATTTTTTGGGAACTTTGAGATTTTTTGTATTTTGTTCCATTGATTTTAATTGTGTTAGAAAACCTGGAAGAAGTTGACCTCCAATAATAGATCCATTTGAATTCAATTTTGTTATTGATAATATTGTTCCAAAATCTGCAATTAGCAAATCTTTTTTGAAAGGGTTTTCATTAATCTTTAAAGCGGCAACACAGGCAAGAGCTCTATCAACTCCAAAATAATCAGGAAGATTTGATAATTGGATATCTTTAGTCTTTATTTCATTTTCTTTTTTCAGCAAAAAATTTGGTAGTTTTCCCACAGAAGCCCAAATTAATTTATCAAGATCTATATTTTCGGGAACCTTTTGTTCTTTTTTGGTATGGAAGAATTTAGATTGATTTTTAGAATATTTTGCCCAATGAAGCCTACTATTGCCTACCAATAAAAAATTTATATCTGAGACCATTGTTCTATGATCAATTTAATTATTAGTGTGTATTCCACATTCTTGTTTTATCCCTCCAAATCTTGTATCTCTGCCCTTTGTTTCAATACCATCGGGACTACTTGAATGCCAATCTCCTACAGAAGAATAACCTTTGATAAAAAGTGGATGGGCCGGTAAATTATTCTCTTCCATATAATAAAAAATATCTTTATTTGTCCAATTTAATAAAGGTCTTAAAGAGAGTCTTTGACGAATTACATCTATGAATTTCATTTTGTTTCTATTTTCTGTTTGACTTGATCTAACGCCGCTTGCCCAGCAGAAAATATCATATTTTTTTAGACCATTTTCTAAAGGTTTTATCTTTCTCAATTCATGATACTTATCTAAATCACTTTCTTTTTTTGTTTCCCAAAGTTTTCCGTATTTGGCCTCCATTCTTGCTGGAGAAAATTCACTTTGCAGAACTTCAACTTCTAAGGATAAATTATCAATAAGCTTTTCAGCGTAATGGTATGTTTCTGGAGGGAGGTAACCTGTATCTATCCAAAATATTTTGATTTTTTTTTGTAGAGATAATTTACTGACCATATCCAAAAGGACCGATGACTGTATACCAAAACTTGTTGTAATAGCAAATTTATTATCAAACTTTTCATACCCCCATGTAAGCATTCCTTGAGGCTTCATATCTACAAGCTCTTCATTATATTTACTCAAGTTAGTTTGAATATCTTTGTGGATTTTTTCAATCATTCTTCAGTTTGATTATGAGTTTAATTTTATTTCGCTTAATTTAAAAATTATTCGTATAGTTTAATAATACATTTACGCTTAACAATATTTCTCTAATGAAATCGATACAAAAACCAATAGTAATAGTTGGAGCAGGTTTTGCAGGTATGACATTTGCTTTGAATTTAAAGAACCTTAATCCTTCTTTACCTCTTCTTGTGGTTGATTCTGAAACAAACTTTATATTTAAACCTTTAATGTACGAAGTTTTAAGTAAAGAAGTAAGAAGTTGGGAAGCCACCCCAAAATTTGCAAATATTTTTTCTGATGCGGGTATAACTTTTTTAAGAAATTGTTTAACTAAGATTTCCTTCAAAGAAAATATTCTTGAATTTAGTGACGAATTAAAATTAAGTTATCAGTATCTCGTTATCTGTACAGGATCTATTCCAAATAGTTTTTTTATAAAAGGTGTAGATGAAAATTGTTATTTTTTTAATGATGTTCACGATTTAAATAAATTAAATTCTTTTTTAAAAGAATCACAAGATACTGCGTTTCATAAAAAGTTATTCATAGTTGGAGGTGGTCCCTCTGGCATCGAGTTGGCATGCAAAATTAAAGATATATTTACAGACAAATTTGAAATTAATGTAATAGAAAAATCAAACGAAATCCTCAATAAAAACAAAATTTTTAATAGAGAACAAGCAGAGAAGGCATTAGAAAAAAGAAAAATTAACGTTCTTTTGAATTCCACAGTTAAAGAAGTCTCAGAAACTAAGATTAGTATTTCTAGTGAGGTTGGAATAACTTCCTTGGATAAAGATATTGTTATTTGGACAGCAGGTGTTAAACCTAATTTGTCTTACTTAGAAACTGATCAAATAACAAAAAAATTTGGACGAATTTTAGTTAATAATAATTTGCAAATACAAAACCATAAAAACTGTTTTGCTATTGGTGATATTTCAGTTATTGAAGGAATGGAGGATTTACCCATAACTGCTCAGGTAGCTATGCAAGAAGGAAATCATCTTGCTAATAATTTAGAACTTTTAATTCAAGGAAAAGATCCTTTACCCTTTGAATTTCAAGACAACGGTGAAATGATTAGCTTAGGAATAGGCGAAGCTTCAATTTCTGGTCTTGGGGTTACTTTATCTGGGAAATTGGCTTTCGAGGCAAGAAGACTTATATATGCTTCCAAGTTGCCTGATATTACAGAAAGCTTAAAATCTGCATCTTCATGGATATTCCAAAAAAAATCTATTTTTAAAAAGTTTCTTAAAAAAGATTTTTCGAATTAAACTTTTTTGAAATATTGTTTTTGGGTATATTGAGTTAAATAAGTTTTGTATGAATTTAATTGCAGTAGTTAGTAATAATTTTGATGCGTTTATAACCGTAGTTGTTTTAATAATGTCAATAATTTTGTTTATTAGAAATACTATTGCACCAGAATTAACTGGTTTGTTATGTGTCGGAATATTTATATCTACTGGGGTTCTTTCTCCCGAAAAAGCTTTAGCTGGATTTGGCAGCCCTTCTTTAATTACCCTTATGGGTTTATTTGCAGTTTCTTCAGCATTATTTAAAAGTGGTGCCTTAGATAGAGTAAGAGAATTGATTTCTTCTGAAAGTATTCGAACGCCAAGGAAATTAATTTCTTTAATAGCTTTTTTGATTGCTCCAATATCTGGAATTGTACCTAATACACCCGTAGTAGCATCTTTGTTACCTTTAATTGAAAGTTGGTGCGAGCGAAGAAATATATCACCATCAAAAGTTTTATTACCTCTTTCTTTTGCTACTTTGCTCGGTGGAACTCTGACATTATTAGGTAGCTCAGTAAATCTTCTTGTGAGTGATATTAGTCAACAATTAGGTTATGGAGGTTTGGAATTATTTAGTTTGACATCAATAGGAATTCCTGTGTGGCTTATAGGGACAACCTATATGATTCTAGTTTCTGACATGCTTTTGCCAGATAGAGGGAGAGATAAGGAGTTTATTAAAAACGGTGATATGAATATATATTTTACCGAAGTTACTATTCCCTCTACTTCAGAATTAGTTGGACAATCTGTCAGAAATAGTAGATTGCAAAGACGATTTGATGTTGATGTTCTGGAATTGCAACGAAATGGAAAAGTTATTCTTCCTCCTTTGGCTGATAGAAAGATTGAACCGGATGATAGATTAATAATCCGCGTTACAAGGGCAGACTTATTTAGGCTGCAGCAGGAACATACTATTCTGTTAGGAGAAAACAAAACATCTTTCGATGGGGCTAATGTTTTCTCAGATGATGAAGGTACTAAGACCTTTGAAGCCTTGTTACCAGCTGGTTCAACTTTAGCTGGTGCAAGTTTGAGAGAATTAAGATTTAGGCAGCGTCATAATGCAACAGTTTTAGCATTAAGAAGAGGTCAACAAACTGTTCAGGAGAGATTAGGCCAAGCTGTTTTAAGGGCTGGAGATGTTTTATTATTGCAAGCACCGCTAGATTCAATAAGAGGTTTGCAAGCTAGTAATGATTTGCTTATTTTAGATCAGTTCGAAGATGACTTACCTTTTTTGATAAAAAAACCTATATCGATCGCAATTGCAATAGGAATGGTGATTTTGCCTTCGGTTTCTAATATTCCATTAGTAGGTTCAGTTCTTTTGGCAGTGATTGCGATGGTTGCTTGTGGATGTTTAAGACCTGCAGAGATACAAAAATCAATTAGGTTAGACGTCATTTTATTGCTGGGATCTTTATCGTGTTTTAGTGTAGCTATGCAGATAACTGGATTAGCAGATGTAATTGCAGTTAATCTAAACTTTGCTCTTAACGGAATGCCTCTTTATTTTGCACTAGTTGTAATTTTTGTCTCTACAGTTATTCTTACGCAATTTATAAGTAATGCTGCTTCGGTTGCTTTGATTTTGCCTGTTGCTATTGAATTCTCAAATGTTTTAGAAATTTCACCAAGCGCTTTAATAATGCTTGTTTTATTCGGTGCAAGTCAATCTTTCTTGACTCCAATGGGTTATCAAACAAATTTAATGGTTTATGGTCCTGGAAGATATAGATTTTTTGATATCGCAAAATATGGAGCTGGATTAACACTTATAATGTCATTTACTGTGCCAGCATTGATAATTTTAAATTACGGGTAATGTCGTGAAATTCCCATTCTCAGTTTATAAGTTAAAAGATGCTTACAAAAAGCTATCTGTACCTCAATTTACTATTGTTACAGGCTTGTTTATTATTTGCCTTGGAACTTTAATTTTGAGCTCTCCATTATGTTCATCTTCAAAGGTTGGTTTGTGGGAAGCATTTTTTACATCTACTTCTGCAATAACAGTTACAGGCTTAACCATAATAGATATTGGTGTTGATTTAAATTTCTTTGGCCAAGTTTTCTTAGCTTTTATGCTTTTATCAGGTGGTCTAGGATTAATGGCCATTACAACATTTTTACAAGGGTTTGTTGTAAAGGGGACAAAGCTAAGAACTAGATTAGATAAAGGAAAGACTTTAGATGAATTTGGAGTTGGAGGAATTGGTCGAACTTTTCAAAGCATCGCTATTACTGCGATTAGTATTATATCCTTGGGTGCAATTGTGTTATATTCTTTTGGATTTGTAGACATTCAAAATAATTGGGAAAGACTATGGTCCTCGATTTTTCACAGCATTTCTGCATATAACAATGCAGGCTTTTCGTTAATGTCAAATAGTCTTCAAAACTATAGAACAAATTATTTGGTTAATAGTGTTTTTGTTTTTCTTATTGTAATGGGTGGATTGGGTTGGCGGGTTATTGATGATATTTGGAGTCATAAAAAAAATCTTTCTTATAAGAAATTAAGCCTTCATTCTAGACTAGTTATTAGGACAAGTTTGTCTCTAATATTGTTCGGATCATTAGGATTCTTTATCACTGAATCATTGTTAAATAGTCAATTTTTTAATGATTTAAATTTGTTTGAACGGTTAATGTCATCTATCTTCGAAACAGTTAGTGCAAGAACTGCAGGCTTTACAAATTTTCCGATTTCTTTGAACTCTATATCAGATACGGGCCTCTTACTATTAATGACGCTTATGTTTATTGGAGCAAGTACAGGAGGTACTGGTGGAGGTATAAAAACAACTACATTTATTGCTTTAATGGCTGCAACTAGATCAACTTTAAGAGGTCAGAAAGATGTAATTATCAGCAATAGATTAATTTCAGATAAAGTTATTCTAAAGGCAGTTGGAATCACAGTTGGATCTTTGCTTTTTGTTCTTTTAATGGCAATGTTGCTTAGTACGACTAATACTTTTGTTAAAAAAGAATCATTCACATTCCTAGAAATTCTGTTCACTTGCATATCTGCATTTGCAACAGTTGGTTTTGATATTGGTTTAACCGTAAAATTAAATCATTTTGGTCAATTTATTCTTATTGTGGGTATGTTTGTGGGCAGACTTGGGATCCTTTTGCTTTTAAGTGCACTTTGGCAGGCTCTTTATAAGAGTAGAATAGATAGACAAAAGAGAATTGGCTATCCTAGGGCTGATCTATATGTTTAGAATTGACTGAGTTTTATTATGGCTGATTGGTGGCAGTGGTCTCAAAAAAGAGAAAATGAAGCACTCACTTTTGCAGTTGTCGGCGTTGGAAGATTTGGAACTGCAGTTTGCAGAGAACTTATTAGTAATGGTGCTGATGTTTTGGCTGCAGATTATTCGGAAAAAGCTATTGATGATTTAAGGCAATTAGAACCTTCAATAGAAGCGAGAGTTGTAGATTGTACTGATGAAGAGTCTATGAAGGAATCGGGAATTCTTGAAATGAATACTGTTGTAGTGGGTATTAGTGAACCTATTGAAGCAAGTATAACTACGACACTTATCGCTAAGGATAGTGAAGGTAGCAAAGTGAAAAGAGTAATAGCGAGAGCTACCAGTGACTTGCACGAAAAAATGTTAAAAAGAGTAGGTGCAGATAAAGTTGTTTTTCCATCTAGGATGCAAGGAGAAAGATTAGGTTTAGAACTAGTAAGACCAAACCTAATCGAAAGATTGGAACTAGATAATCAAACTGGTATAGATGAAATAACTGTTCCAGAGGAATTTATTGGAAGATCTTTAAGAGATTTAAACTTGAGGAAAAATTATTTAGTAAATGTTCTTGCTGCAGGACCTGCTGAAGAGTTAACAGTTAATCCTCCAGCAAAATATATTTTGGAAAGAGGAAATATTTTGGTAGTCATGGGTAAAACAGTAGATTTACAGAAATTGCCTCAAAACTAATTATTTTTAATCAGATTTTTTATAGTATCTAATCCTTTGCGGAGCTTTTTTTAATCTTCTGACGCTTTGTTTTTCAAGTTCATCTCTAAATTTATCAGTATTTAAATTATTTTCTGAAACAGGTGATTTTTTTTCTTTTTCGAAATATTTTTTTATTCCCTCTTGTATTAACACTTTTGCCATATTACTTACTGTCCTAGATTCATTATCGGCCAAAATAGTTAATTGTTCACATATTAATTCTGGAAGAACTACTTGAATTCTGGGGGATTTAGGCTTCCCATTAGTTGAGTTTTGGCGGGTAGCCATGAGTCAAAGTTGATAACTGTTACTTATTAGTATACACAGTTAGTCAAGGATACTATCTTTGTGTATATTATTAGTAAGGAAATTCATGTCCGTATCAATTAATTGTTTTATTGTCCCATGAAAAATTCAAGAAAAATTGATTCTCCTAAAAGGTCGATAATTGAAAAACCGAAAAAAAGATTAGTCAATTCTGATTCTCACGATACTGAAAATAGTGACGTTTTGGTATCAGCTGTAATTAGTCCATATTTGTTAACTCATCTTCACCATATTCTTCAGCAGTCTGAGTATTATGCCCAAAAAGATGGTAGAAAATCTCATGCAGCTAACTTTGCGAAACTAAGAAAAGTTTTATGTTTAGACGCAAGAAGTATGGCAGATGCCTCTGCAAAAGAGATAAAAGATGTGGATAATGATTTATCTAATAATAAATATAATGAACAAAATGTAGCTTGAAGTAATAATCTATTAATAAATAGATTTTAAAACCATGTCCAGTAATGCTGAAAAGCTCTATAAGTTAATAGCCAACGATTCCAAAAAGAAACAAAGTCTATTTATGACAGCCTTAACTAATCCCAAAAAAGCCTTAGATAAAATATGTGATATTGGCAACGAGTTAAATATTTCTGTGACTAAAGAAGAGGTTATTGAATATTTGAGTACTATTGATGACGAAGCAACTAAAATGTGGTTAATCAAGGCTCGAGGAGGTCTTTAGGAAAAGGTTTCGAATAATTATTATTTTGATTAGGTATAGGTTTTATTCGTTTGTTGTAGCCACCTCCACCAGCCAAAGTCCAAAAAAACCAATAACTTGGAATTGCAAGAGCTGCAGCTATGAAAATCACTACAATTTGTTCTATTCTTTTCATGATTTAATTTTATTCCACAAAATATTTTTTAGTAAATAAGCCACAGATTTTGTAAATTCTATTTTTAAAACAGTGATTAGATTTGAAGGTGTAAGCAAAATTTATTCTACAGATGTTGTTTTAAAAGATATTAGTTGGGAGATTAAGAAAGGAGAAAAAGTTGGCTTAGTTGGTTCTAATGGTGCAGGTAAATCAACCCAATTTAAGATTTTAATTGGAGAAGAAGAGCAAACAAGTGGAGCGATCATCAAAGAGGGAAATCCTAAAATTGCCCATTTAAAGCAAGAGTTTGATTGTAATTTGAATTTTTCAGTGAGACAGGAATTAGAAAGTTCTTTTAAAGATATACAAATTGTTGCCATTAAACTTTTAGAAATTGAGAATAAAATGAAATCGTTGGATATAAAAAAAAATTCCTATGAACTTGAAATATTTGTAAATCAACTTGCAAAATATCAAGCACAATTTGAAGCTTTAGGTGGTTATAAAATGCAATCTGATGTAGAAAAAATATTACCAAAATTAGGCTTTTCTATAGAAGATGCTGATAAATTAGTTGGCAATTTCTCAGGTGGTTGGCAGATGAAAGTTGCACTTGGAAAAATAATCTTACAAAAACCTGATTTACTTTTACTGGACGAGCCAACCAATCATTTAGATTTAGAAACTATTTTTTGGTTGGAAGAATATCTATCATCGCTTAAAATTGCTGTTATCATAATCAGCCATGATAGATATTTCTTAGATAAATTATGTAAAAAAATAATTTTTGTAGATAGAGGAACATCTGAAACATATAATGGGAACTATTCTTTTTTTGTTGAACAGAAATCTTTGAATGAAGAATCACAAAATAAGGCATATCAATTACAACAAAAAGAAATTGAGTTACAGAAGAGGTATATAGATAGATTTAGAGCTAGTGCAACTAGAAGTTCTCAAGCAAAGAGTAGAGAAAAACAATTAAAAAAGATCTCTAAAATTGAGGCTCCCATAGCAAAATCAAAAAGTCCTGTTTTTAATTTCCCAGAGTGCCCTCGCTCAGGAAAGTTAGTTCTAAATATCAAAAATTTGTCTCATAGTTTTGAGGATAAAATTCTTTTTTTAGATATTAATTTAAAGATTTCTTCTGGGGATAAAATAGCAATTTTGGGACCTAATGGCAGCGGCAAATCTACATTGCTTAAAATTATTATGAAAAAAATATCTCCTGAAATTGGAGAAATTAATCTTGGTAAACATAATATAATTACTAGCTATTATGAACAGAATCAGGCTGAAGCACTTTCACTTGACGAAAGGATTATTGATTTAATATGTAATAAGTCTCCAGAATGGTCACAAAAAAAAGTTAGAAATTTTTTAGGGGGTTTTGGCTTCCAAAATGAAACAGTTTTTAAATATATTAAACAACTCAGTGGGGGAGAAAAGGCAAGATTAGCATTGGCGCTTATGATTATTAATCCTAGTAATTTCCTTCTTTTGGATGAGCCAACTAATCATTTGGATTTGCAATCTAAGGAAAACTTAGAATTAGCAATTAAAAATTATAAAGGTTCATTATTAATCATTTCTCATGATCGGTATTTTATTTCAAAGGTTGCAAATAGAATTATTGAAATTAAAGATTCAAAGTTATTTTCATATAATGGTAATTACGAATATTTTTTAGAAAAAACTCAAAGCCAAAAAATTTGATTACTTTTAATAAAATTTACAATTGGCTAAGTAAGATCACTCATTTATCTTTACATAATTTACCGTTCTTGATTAATCTTAAAAATACAAAAGTAGGTTTGAATAATTTAAATGAAAAATTACGATTTCCAAGAAAAACCTTTTCAAATTTCTGATCCTATTGAAATTTATTTTGAATGCATTACTTCCTGTAATATAAGGGATGGTAGATGTATTTCTAGATGTGTGGAAATACTTAAAGAGAATGATAGTTAAATTTTTTAATTATTTTGTAGATTAGTAATATCAGTTGGTATTACTTTTAATTTAATAAATTTATTTTTACGCTTCAATAATATATTTACTGGTTTTTTGATACCGTTTTTACTAATTTGTTCTATTACGTCTGATGCGGTTGCAATATCTTTATCGTCTATCTTAATTAAAATATCATCTATTTTGATTCCACTTTTTTCAGCTGGACTGTTCGGTACTACATAACCAACTTTTACGACATTATTTTTTCTCTCAGAATTACTTTCTTCTATTAGACTAATTCCAATCATAGGATGTATTACTTTGCCATTGTTTAAAAGTTGATAGGCAATTTCCTTAGCTTTATTAATTGGGATTGCGAAACTTAAACCTGCTCCTGGACCTGATCTTATCAACGTATTAATACCAATTACTTCTCCATCGCTATTCAAAAGTGGGCCTCCAGAATTGCCAGGATTAATAGCAGCGTCTGTTTGTATCAGTTCAAGTTTTTTATCATATATTCCTAATTGAGTTACGTTTCGATTTAGATTACTAATAATACCAAGCGTAACTGTGTTTTCCAGTCCGAATGGATTTCCAACTGCTATAGCCCAATCCCCAACTTTAATCTTTGAAGAATCGCCCAATTTTGCTTTTGGCCAAGGCCCTCTTCCTTCAATCTTTAGCACAGCTAAATCAGTAAAAGAGTCTTGACCTATCAGTTTAGCGTTTAATTTTTTGCCATTGGTTAAACCTACAATTACCTTATCTGAGCCATTCACTACATGTGCATTGGTTATTACGAGTCCATCAGCAAATATAAATCCACTGCCTTGATTTTGCTCTATCCTTGGTCGATTTTCGTTAGGCAAATCTAATCCAAAAAATCTCTCAAAATATGGGTCTAGAAATAGTTGAGAATTTTTTGGAAAATTTCTTTTTTTAACATATCTTTGAGTATCAATTGTCACCACAGCTGCACCGGTTCTTTCTACAGCTTTAGTTATAAAAGATTTGTTAGAATATAAATTTACTTCATTAATTTTTGGTTTACTTAATTGTTGGGATATGACTTTTGCAGGATATCTAATGCCCACTGAAATTAATAAGGCGATTAGTAATAGCTTTTGGATGTCTCTTTTCAATTTTGATTTTTTATGTTCTTCGAGAGATTTAATACACCATGTCAGTGTAATTTAAATATAACTACTAATTAAATTTATTGAATCTAGAGCACAATTTAATAACTTAAAGTAGCTAAATTTCTTTTTTTCGGGCTATGATGTTAAACATACAACTAACTAATTTATAAATTCGATGACCATCCTATTTCCAATAATATATTCTGCAGCCTTAACTTATTTAGTTTGGAGAGCTTTTAAAGTTATGTCTAATGGCTGGGATATATCTGATAATAAAAATCAACGATTGAGTAGTTCCAGTTTTAAACAAAAAAAGTACACAATACATCCAGAACTTTTAGATAAATCAGGAAATATAACAGAAGAGGAACTACTAACAGTAAGATTTTCTAATGACAATGACTCTTCATTAGAAGAAAAAGGTTCTACAGCTGATTAATCAAATTATATCTAAGGAAAAAAATTGGAATTAAGAACAAAAATTGTCTCAGCGGTAATAAGATCACTAAAGTTACCACCAAGGTTTCGTTTAAAAATAGTTAAAGAAGATCCAGTGAGACTTGAACTAAGTCTTACGCCTTCTTACGGTAAAAATCCAGTAATTGTTGGTATAGTTGAATCTTTAGACTTAGTTGCTCGAAGAGATAGAGAAGGTAGATTACCCAGAGATCTTCAAGGGACTTGGGACTGGACAGTAAGACATGGAAAAGTTAGTACTGGAGGTTGGAATCCTATGTTAAAGGAAGCATTGCAAACAATGTTTGATACAGGATTGCCAGCCATTGTATTTGAGGAGTTAACTGGAGATGAGTATCGACCTGTTGATGGTGTTAGACATGTTAAATAAATAATTAATTATTTATCATAAATTCTTCCGTAAAACGTTAAAATAATCTGATAGATAATTTAGTTAATTATGAATAATGACAATCAACCAAGATTTGGGTTCGTAAATTTCGCAGAAACTTGGAATGGCCGTATGGCAATGATGGGTATTTTGATTGGCCTTGGTACTGAATTAATTACTGGACAAAGTATTCTTCGACAAATTGGAATAGGTTAGTACTCTATTTAATTTCTTCTGCTTCCACTTCAATCGTACTTTCACTAGGATTTTTATATAATTGATTTTTCTGACCTATATTCTCTAAATCTGCACCGCAATTCATGCAGGTTTCATTTAAACCTAATGATATTGCCCCACAATTACTGCATGTATTAATTTTAGATTTATAAGAGTTAAAACTCATAAACACTAAAACTAATAAAAGAAGAGGAATTAACAATAAAAGAATTAGGATATTTCCAACAAAGCTAATGAAAAAGTTAAATCCAAAAATTGGAATAACGATAAGTATGATTAATGAGTAGGTAAGAAGATTTTTATTAGCTTTTAGAAAATAATTCACCTTAGTTATCCTTATCTATAATTTCTTTTTTTATTTACTAAAGTCATACTAGCAATTACTACGCTCCAACACTGTCCAAAATATAAAATGACTCCTAATAGCCATACCCACAAAGTAAGTACAAGAAAACCTCCAATAAAACCGTATGCTTGAAATCTTACTCCAAGTGAGAGAATACTTTTACTTACTGCTAGGTTTAAAGTGGTAAGGCCAATTCCAATAAGTAAAGATCCAGGTAAAAGTGGTTTTAATGGAACTTTTCTACTGGGCAAAAGTG
The DNA here is from genome assembly GCA_902534675.1 of uncultured Prochlorococcus sp. GTDB lineage: Bacteria > Cyanobacteriota > Cyanobacteriia > PCC-6307 > Cyanobiaceae > Prochlorococcus_A. Next base: position 19,480 of record CACAQQ010000007.1, on the reverse strand, counting down.
CTTGTAATAAAAGAGCCATTAAAGAAAAGCCAATTAGTGGTATTGCAAACTGACCAACTTGTAATAGCGGCAACTTTAATATTAAATCAGAAATAAGATTATTAGATTTTGAAAGATTTTCTAAAACGTTACTTGGGATCATCCTAAGATTTGCACTAATTTGATCTAGTACCATTAAAAAACCAATAAAGAATACTATTAAAAAGGCTTCAACTCTATTTCGGAGAAACTTCGAAGCTTGTACTCTCCAAGCAGCATTAACTTTTTTAGAAGGAATTTCGTCCTCCCAAAGCCTATCCGAACCTCTTTGAAGAGATAGATATGCATTTCCTGCTGTAAAAAGCAAAAACATAGCTCCAAGAATACCTGCTCCAAACCCTTGATCTATCAAATTAAATAATGTTGTCTCTACTAACTCAACTACTGAAGGAGGTAAAAGCTGAGCTGCAATAGAAATTATTTGTTGATCTAATCCTTCTTGCTTTCCTAGAAACCATGAAGCTATTGAAAGAGAAATTAGAAGAATAGGAAAAAATGATTGAAGTGTGTAGTATGCAAATGCAGCACTTAAATCAACACAATCTGATTTGCTCCATCGCTCACAAGCTCCCCATAAACTTTTCAGTATCCATGTTGAACTTCGCTGCATATTAATTTTCTTCAAATATTTTATTTATTTACTTATTTTTTATTGTATCTGATTAAGAAATTTTTCAAGCAAATATTGATTTATCATGCAACTATTTTTCCAATAATAAATTGCCCCATGGCTTTAAAATTTCAACTTTTTCTAAAGATCTACAAGCAATTAATGGAAAATTAACATCGCTCAAGTCTTCTCCTGAAAATAAATTTAAAGGATCTTTTTCTAACCACTCTATGGAACAATTGAGTTCCTCTAATAGCAGCCAGGCTGCTGCGATATCCCATATCTTAGGGGTTGATTCTATTGCTCCGTAAGTTTGTCCCATCGCCACACTCGTAAGATTTAAACTCGATACACCTAAGAGTCTGATTTTGCCAGGAAATACTGAGTTTGGTTTTTTTTGTAAAATTTTTATTGATCTACTACACAAGGAAATGCATTCACTTTGACGATTATTTTGGCTAGGATCTATCTTCTGGTTATTTAACCAAACCCCTTTTCCTTTGATGGATACAAATTTTTTTTTCAATGTTGGAATTATTAAAAAAGAAGATTGTGGTTTACCATGAACAAATCTTGCCACTGATATAGACCAATAAGGAATTCCTGCAGCAAAATTTGTTGTCCCATCGAGTGGATCGACCACCCAATAAGCTTTTGAGTTTGGAATTAACTTTTGCCCTTCTTCACTAAGGACGCCCTCACCTGGAGCTATTGAAGCTAAGCCATTTACGATTGTTTTGTCACTCCACAAATCACAACTTGTTAATAATGATCCATCTGCTTTATTGCTGGCGCTAATATTCCCAAAATCTTTTTTCTGTCTTTGACTAACTAATTCAAATAAAGAATCTAATTCACTTAGTTGCTTATTGGTTAAATTGGATGGATTCATATTTATATATTGCAAATAGACTCTTTATCTTTAATTTTAGTATTCTTACTACCCAAACAATTTTTACTTATATCAATAAAAGTTAATCTTTCTAATTCATCTAAATTCAAATTGTAATTATATATTGCATTAATATTTTTTGATTTCGCATTACTTAATTCACTTTGCCTAACAAGAACATCTTTTAGAGTTGATATTCCGACGTCATATCTAAGTCTGGAAAGCCTTACAGACTCTTTGCTAGATTCAATTTCTTTAAGAGAAGAGATTATTTTTTCTTCATTTAATTTAAGATTTAAATAGGCTTTACTAATGCTTGTGGTTAAAACATTTTTTAGATTCTCATAAGCATAATTTTCGGATTCTGCAGCTGCTATTTTTGATTTGTAGGAGTTCTTATTTTGTCCGCCATCAAAAATATTCCATGTAAAATTTAGACTTATGGTATTTGTATAATTAGAACCAGATTTTTCAGAATCGATATTATTTGCTAGAGAATCACCCTTTGAAAATGTACTAGATAATGAATTACTGATATAGATATTTGGCTTATTTTGAGCTAAAAAGCTCTCTGCTTGGCTCTTTTTAATTGATTTTTGAAGAATAAGGTTTTTTAAGGAAAGATTCTTATTCAAACCCTCATTAATATTCTTATTCAACTTATGATTCCAAAAACCTATAAGATTTTGATCTTTATTAGTTTCGAAATCTTCCTTAACATTAAGAATCTCTTTAAGAGAAATTTTATTAATTTCATGTTCTATTTTCTTTTCATTAAGTGCTTGTTGATCTCGAGATAATTGAGCTTCTGCTTCAAGAACTTCAAATTTTGTACCAATTCCAGCATCTAGCTTAGCTTTAGCATTTTCTAAACTTGTAATTGATAAATCAAGTGTGAATTTTTTATTTTTAATATCTTGATATGACTTTTTGTATTTGTGATATCTGATTCTTGCTTCTTGAATTAAATCTTTTTTCTTAATTTCATAATTATTTTCAGCAATTTTGTAATTTGTTTTGGCAATTTTAATTTCAGATCCTCTTAGCGGGGCAATTACATCCCATTTAATGTTCAGGGATGGATTAGCCGTAAATTGTGATGTTTTTAAAGTAGGTGAATTGCTACTGTACTTTTTACCTGCAACATATTTTGGTAACCCATTGGCTTGAAAATCTAAGGATGGGTATCTTTTGGCAATTTGACTGGAAAGATTAAAGCTTGCAGAGTCTACTAGGTTTTGTAGTGATTTTAATTCTTGATTATTTAATACAAGTTTTTCTATTTCTTGATAATCAACAATAGTAATATTTGATTTTTCTTCTAAAACATTATCAATGTAATTTTTTGTTTCGCTCGATAGAACATTAAAGGTATTCATACTTAGAGTAAGCGGCAATAATAAGAAAGGATTTATTACTCTTCTAAGCATGTTTTATATTTTCGAAAATATTCGATTAACCAATCAAAGTATTAATAATATCATTTGAATCATCAAGAACGTGAATTTTAGTATTTATTTGATTCTCAACTTCTTGAATATTTTTATCATCTAAAAATAAATCAGTATTAATTTTTAACATGATAGATGGTATGTAAACAGCTTCTCCTAAATCCTTATTTTTCAGCCCGTAAATTAGATCTTCTCCAGTAAGAAGACCTGTAACGACTTGATCTTGACCCCAATAAATACTTGGCAAACCATATAAATTAATTGTTAATCCATTAATTAAGTTTAATTTATTAACTGTAGGAATTAGGGCTTCATAAACTAATTTACCAACAATCCAACTAACTTTTTTTGGCTTTTTTACTTTTTGGGGTAGGTTTTGAGTCTTCTTTCTTAATGATTCTAGAAAGTTTCTAATAGTCCCAACTCCATTAGATTCTTGCGGCATATTTTCGTAGGTTTTGTAACTAGGTAAATTTGTACCAGCAATTAAATACCATTCGTCTGCTAGCCAACAAAAACGAGTCCCAAGAGTAATTTGTAGAGAGGATTGAATTCTCTCTACTTGTTTAATAGTTTTTTTTGCGTATTCTGGGCTGATTGATTTCAATCCATCATTTTCAGGTCTAAATTTTGTAAGTCCTACAGGAACTATTGCGACTGAAAGAACTGTTTGAGAGGTTTTTTTGTAGAATTCAGCAAGTTCCAAAATTGATTTCTCAAGAATATCCCCATCATTTATATCTGGACAAACAACAATTTGAGCATGTATTTGAATAGAGTTTTTTTCAAACCACGAAATTTGATCAAGTATCACTCCTGCTTGTTTATTTTTTAATAATTTTTCTCTTGTGGCGGGATCAGTAGCATGAACTGAAATAAAAAGTGGGGATAATTTTTGCATAGCAATTCTTTCCCAGTCTTCTTTTTTTAAATTTGTAAGAGTTAAATAAGAGCCATATAGGAAACTTAATCTATAATCATCGTCTTTTATATATAGGCTTTTTCTTTTACCACTTGGTTGTTGATCAATAAAACAAAATGGACATCTATTATTACATTGCTTGATTGAATCAAATAATGCATCTTTAAAATTTATACCTAAATTAACGTCCTGATCTTTTTCAATATTGATATTGTGAATCTCATGATTTTTATCTAAAACTGATATGTCTAAAATTTCTTCACTAATTAGAATCTGATAATCAATTAAATCTCTGGGTTTTTTCCCATTAATACTAATAATTGAATCACCTGATTCAAATCCTATTTCTTCAGCAATAGAATTAGATTCAATACTTTCAATTTCTGCAGGGTTTATTTTATAAGTAATATTAGGAACCAAAAGATCAATGGGATCTTCCGTGTAATTAATTTCTTGCCACACAATTTAAGGCCAAATATTCTTATTTATATTTATTCTAAACTTAAATATGACTCAAAGTGTATTAAATACTTTTAAAAAAATAAATATAGGTGTGAAATTATGGGCCTCTAATTTATTAAAATATGGCATTCGCAGTTTTTTAAAACACGATTTAGATTAATTGAAATAAACTTTTTCATTGAAAGAATTAATTACAAAAAATTTAGAAGTAAAAGATAAATTCGACTATGAATCCCATAAGACAGTTGATTCATACGAAAATAGTTTTTTATCAAATCCTATATCTTTAAGATTGTGGTCCTCTTTCTTTGTAATTTTACCTATTTTTGTTCAAGCCCCTTGGGTTAGATTAGAACCAATAAGTGCTCTTTGTTTTACTTTTGTTATTGCCTTAGTGGCAATTGTTTTGAATCAGAAAGGATCAAATAAGTGGTTTATTGTAAGTTCATTATTGCTTGGTATTTCAGGTAGTTGGCTTGGTGGATGTTTGTTCTGGGGATGGTTAAGCCCATTTCCTATCCTACACATACCTGTTGAAGCTGTAGTTCTCCCATTAGCTTTAATTGGATTTGGTACTAATTGGAAAATAGGTTCAAGTTTTTATATCTCTTCTTTATTTGGAACCGCAGTTACCGACATTACAATATTTTTAATCGGAATCATGGATCAATGGAGGCAGGTAATTACAGCAGATTCTGACAATGCACCCATGATTCTTCAAAAAACTTCAGAGAGTCTTATTCAAATAAAATCATTATCTATTATTGTTTTTGTTGCTCTTATACTTTGGTTTATTTCAAAGGAAATTTTAGATTCTGGCACAATTAATACTACTAGCGGTAAAGCAATGTTAGTTTCTGGTTACGTAATTCAAACGACATTAATTGTTGATGGTATTTTTATTGTTTTAGCAATTCTGCAACCAACTTTTAGTGGATTGGTTTAATGTTAAGGCCTCCATTTTCGCAAGAACCGATACCAATAAATAATTGGGATGTAATCGTTATAGGCGCTGGAGCTGCTGGTCTTATGACTTGTCTTGAATTACCCTCAAATTTAAAAGTTCTTCTTTTAAATAGAAATACTAGTAAGGTATCTTCCAGTAGATGGGCTCAAGGAGGAATTGCATCTGTCGTTAGACAAGATGATTCATTTGATCTTCATGCTGAGGATACTTTAAAAGCAGGTGATGGACTATGTGATTTTCAAGCTGTAGAAATGCTGGTTAAAGAAGCTCCAAGTTGTGTAGAAAGGTTGCAGAATTTAGGGATGATTTTTGATCAAAGTTCTGATCAACTAGCTACTACCTTGGAAGCAGCTCATTCACGAAGAAGAGTCTTACATGTTAAAGATCGTACTGGAAGAGCATTAGTAGAAGTTCTAGAAGATCATATTGAGAATCAAAAAAATATTCTTCACTGCAGGGGTGTAAGAGTAACTGAACTTCTCATTGAAAATAAAGAATGTAGAGGAGTTCAGGTTCTTGATGGAGCAAATTTGTATTGGATTAAATCTAGAGCTGTTGTTTTGGCTACAGGTGGGGGTGGACACTTATTTACAAACACAACAAATCCTGCTCAATCTTCTGGTGAAGGGATTGCTCTTGCATTGAAAGCAGGAGCTGCTATCGAAGATTTAGAGTTTGTTCAATTTCATCCAACAGCTTTAAAATTTTATGGTGCACCTTGCTTCTTAATATCTGAGGCACTTAGAGGGGAAGGAGCGATTTTAGTTGATAAAAATGGTGAAAGTCCAGTTAATAATCTTGAAAATCGTGATCTAGCTTCTAGAGATCAGGTAAGTAGAGCAATTATGAAAAATATGCATGATAATAATGTAGACCATGTTGGCTTAGATCTTCGGTATATTGACCCAGAAAAAATTGTAGAGCGCTTCCCCACGATCTTAAGTCGATGTCAGGATTATGGCGTTAACCCTTTAAATGAGGTTATTCCCGTAGCTCCTGCAGCTCATTATTGGATGGGAGGTGTTAAAACTGATCTAAATGCATCTTCAACAAGAAAAGGATTATATGCCGTTGGAGAAGTTGCTTCTACAGGGGTGCATGGTGCAAATAGACTGGCAAGTAATTCACTGATGGAGTGTCTTGTTTTCGCAAGAAAAATGTCTTCAATTGTTTTGAATGACCTTTCTAAATTTGAAAAATTTGATAGATCATTTCAAGAGTTTGATATTGAAGATCCTAGAGAAGATCAAATTTCTATAATTGCTGAAAAAATTGATGAACTAAGAAAACTATGCTGGTTAAATTTAGGGGTATCTCGAAATAAGGTAAATATGAGTAAATTTTTAAATTACATTCAAAATGAAATAGATAAATTAAATAAAAATGATTTACTAAATAGTCTTGAAAAAATAAAATTTGATCAAAAAATAAAACTTAGTGAACGTAATAGAAGAGCATTAAATCTTTTACTTGATTTAAAGAATAGACAAATAACAACAATAACTTTATTAAAAGCTTGTCTATTTAGAGAAGAAAGTAGAGGAGGGCATTATAGAGATGATTTCCCTGATAAAGATAAAAATTGGGAGTGTCATACTAGACAACAGTTAAATCAAAAAATTCAAAAAAGATTTGTTAAAAATTAAGATCTCCCTGATAGTCAGTTTTTGTTGCTAATTCATTTAAGTTACGCGTACCACTAATAATTTCTCCATTTATTTCCCAAGAAGGAAATCCACTAATTCCTTTCGTTTGGCATAGCTCATACTCATTATCTTTACCATCTTTAGCACACTCAACTACTTTTAATTCTTTGACTGCTTCCTTACCAAATAATTGTTTCTGATCGTGGCAATGAGGGCACCAGTATGCACTATACATAACAATATTGTTTTCACTTAAAAATTTTGCAAACTTTACCTTCTGGGGAGAGCTTGAAGTGGTAATTATTGGTGATACATTTTCAGTGGGGTTTGCAACATCAATTGCATTAGAGGGGTCAACGTTTGTTGACCAAATTAGACCCCCCAGCAGGACACTAATGGCTACAATGAAACCTCTAAAAATCATAGTTTCTCTATTTTCAAACTTTGCTCCAATCATAGAAATTATAAAGATAGAAAACGATAAAATTGCTGAAAGTATACAAAAAAAGCAATATGCTTGAATCTTAAAAAACATTATATTTATCAATAAAAAGCTAAATGTTGATGACGCACAAGAAATTAGAAATACTAACCACCATAAAAACTTATTTAGTTTTTCTTTTGGGGAAATTAAATTAAGCGAGAGTACTATGGTGATAACTAATATTGATAAATATGTTATAAATCCAGCTAATGAGAGAGGTATATTAACTTGATTATTTTCAAATAAAGTACCCCAAGGACTATTTAAAACTGTTTCACAACCATTTTGTATCCCTGGGCATGAAAGCGAAGTAAATAATCCCCAGTTTTTTAAAGTAATCGAACCTGTATCAACTATGCCTATAGTGCTAAGAATTGCAATTATGATTTTTGGCCATTTCAAATCTTTTTTATTTCTTCTGTTTAAAGTCTTAAGGGCCATAAAAAAATAAAGTTTGTTATTTACATTATCTATCCTAATATTATCTTGGCATGAGAGTTATATACGAAATGCTGTATAAATCTTTTAATTCTTATTTTTCAAGTTGTGAAACAAAATAGTCTCAATTTAAAAGAAAAAAAACTATCTAAGGTTGCATTCAGTCATGTTGGTTGTGAGAAAAATCTTGTTGATACTGAACATATGCAAGGCTTATTAGATAAAGAGGGTTATGAAGTTGACAGCAATATAAATGATGCAAATGTTGTTGTTGTAAATACTTGCAGTTTTATTGAAACAGCTAGAGAAGAATCTATTAGAAAAATTCTAGAATATACAAATCAAGGAAAGGAAGTAATAGTTGCAGGCTGTATGGCTCAGCATTTTAAAGATGAGCTTTTAAAAGAAATCCCTGAAATAAAAGGTTTGATTGGAACAGGAGATTATCAAAAGATAGCCAAGGTTTTAGACAGAGTAGAAAAAGGGGAAATCGTTAATGAAGTTTCAAAAATACCGGAATTTATTGCAGATCAGGAAATACCTCGTTATGTAGATAAAAATAAATTTGTTGCTTATCTTCGCATTGCTGAAGGCTGCAACTATAATTGCGCTTTTTGTATTATTCCTAAGTTGAGAGGTCCTCAAAGAAGTAGAACAATAGAATCTATAGTTTCAGAAGCCAAAAGTCTTGCAAAACAGGGTATTCAAGAAATCATTTTAATTAGTCAAATAACAACTAATTATGGTCAAGATATTTATGGAAAACCATCATTAGCCAAACTGTTGAATGAGCTTTCTAAAGTTCCAATTCCTTGGATAAGGATACATTATGCTTATCCAACGGGTTTAACTAATGAAGTTATTAGAGCTTTCAAAGATTCAAAGAATATAGTACCTTACTTTGATTTACCACTTCAGCATAGTCATCCAGATGTATTGAAGAGTATGAATAGACCTTGGCAGGCTTCTTTGAATGAATCAATTTTGGAGAAAATTAGAGAAGAAATTCCATCTGCTGTATTAAGAACTAGTCTCATTGTTGGATTCCCTGGAGAAAAAAAAGAATATTTTGAACATCTTCTCGAATTTTTGGATAGGCACAAATTTGATCATGTGGGAGTGTTCATTTTTTCTCCTGAGGAAGGAACTGCAGCTTTTCATTTGCCAAATAAAGTTTCCCTAGAGGTTGCAGAGGCAAGAAAAGATAACGTTATTTCAGTTCAACAAAATATCTCCAAAGATAAAAATCAGTCATATGTTGGTTCAAAAATGAAGATTTTGGTAGAAAAAATATCAGATAATAACGAATTAATAGGTCGGTCCTATAATTTCGCCCCTGAAATTGACGGAAAAGTAATTTTATCTATTAAGGATAAAATTGATTTGAAAAATTATATTGGTAAATTTGTTGAAGCAAATATTTCTTTTGCGGATGAATATGATTTGTATGGAGAGACTATTAAAATTTTATAGTTTTTTTAAATTAATTTAACTGCTCTTAAGAGCTTATCTAATGCGAAAGCAGCTCCAAAACCAAAACCAATAAATGCAAAATAGAAAATGATGTTCATTAATTTTTTTATTTTTATTTAATTTAACATCAGATGAAAAGATTAGATTTTTTCGTTTAATTTCTTAATCTTGGATATATGGTAGTCTTTTATATAAACATTCTTCTGCTTTTTGTAGTTCCCGGCCTAAATATAGGGCATGGTCGAATCTGGTTATTAAGTCATTTCTTTCTTCAGTGATCATTATTCCAAGTTGTTTCGCACTAATGCCTTTAAAAACTTCATTACTAACTCTTTTATTTTGAGAGTCGCATTTAATTGGTTCATTTGTTTCTGGGTCAAGCGCATATCCGTCATCATTAATATTATTTAGAAAGTGCTCTAAAATTATTTTATTTTCTTGTAAATCTACTTTGATAATAAAATAACCTTTTGGATCTAAATCTATATATCGATTGGATAGGTTACTATCAATCATTGTCTTTTCATCGAAACTGTTCTTAGAATCCATTCTTAGAAGTTAATAAAAAACTACATTACTAATATAATCTTTGGTAAAGTCAAATAATTTTTTATTTAAAGGGTATAGATTTATTTTCAAAATCAATTTCCATCTCGGTTTGTTTATTCACTTCATTTAGCCAAGGATAAATTATATTTTCCATATTTTTGTCAAACCACTTATGCATGCTAACGGCGCTTTTTGCAAAAAACCCTCTCCGTCTTTTATGTTTACCACCCGCTCCAGGATCAAACAAATGGATACTATTTTTTATTGCCCATTCAATTGGCTGGTAATAGCATAATTCAAAATGTAAATTAGATATTTCTTCTTGACTACCCCAATATCTACCCCATAGGTTGTTTTGATTTTTAACGCACATCGACATAGCAAAAATTTCATTTGAATCATGTTTTGATGCACTAAAAAGTAAAAGATTTTTTTTATTATCAACCAGTGTTTCGAAAAATGTAGATGTTAGATATTTACTTCCCCAAACTCCCCACCTCGAACAATGCTGTTCATAAAAATTATGCATTTTTCTAAGGATTTCTTGGTTGATATCATCTTCATTAAAAATTTCTACTTTAATGTCTTGTTTAGTAATTGATTTCCTCTCTTTTTTTATATTTTTTCTCTGATTAGAGTTAAATCTAGATAGAAAATCGTCAAATGTTTTTTCTCCATTACTCCTCCATTCACTGCTGGAGTTTATCCATTCATAGTATCCCAAAGATTTAAGATGGTTGCCCCAGCTTTCATCAATATATAAAAAATTACAACTTAGGATTTTGTTTGTAATCGCAAAGCTTTCGATATGGTTTATGAGTAAATTTGTAATTTCTTTCTTGTCTTTATTTTTTTTATAAAGAAATTGATATCCATTTACAGGACTATAAGGACTCATTCCAATTAATTTAGGGTAATAATTTAAATTCAGCTCTTGAGCCAATCTTGCAAATGATTGGTCAAAAATGAATTCTCCATAGCTATGATTTTTTAAAAAAAGTGGGGCAATTCCTAGTATTTCTTCATTTTTATAAGCAACAAAATATAGAGGCTGCCAACCAGTTTCTCTTGAAACACTTTTTGACATCTCAAGGTTTTTAATCCAAGTCCATTCATAAAATGGATTATTAATATCATTTGCTAATTCATTCCATATCTCCTTGGAGATTTCCTTAATTGACAATTTGACTTCAACTTTATGTATTTTTTTGTTCATTTATTATTGAAACTATTTCAAATCTTTTTGTAATGAACATGGATTTCATTATTCATTAAATTTTTAATTGATTTTATTTCCCATAGCCTTTTGAGATTAAAAATCGCATTTGTTTGTTCTGGAGGGATCCATGTATATCTTCCTCCAATAATTCGTGGAATTATTGTAATTTTTATATCTGTTATTAGATCCTCTTTTATAAATGAATTTATAAGTTTTGCACCTCCTAAAAGAGCTAAATCATTTATCCCTTGTTTTTTAAGTGAAATTAAAGTTTTTTCCCATGAATCTTCGAAAAAGAGTTCTTTCTCGAATTCATTATTCGACGAATTATCAACTTTACTTGAGCTTATTAGCCATCTTCTAATTGGTTGACGAAAGTATTTCCAATTAGTGTTGAATTTTTTGCTATTTGAAGCAACTATAGAAATTGGTTGGCTTTTAGATATATTTACTTCGTCATTATCAGTGAGATTTTTAACTAGGTAAGTTGATTGATGATCTATTAAAGTACCTAAACCAAAAATGGTGGCGTCAACCATTGATAAGTTTTGATTTAATATTTTTTTGTCTTCATCGCTTCCAAGATGCGATTCTCCACCTTCAGGAAATGCAATTCTCCCATCAAGACTTGATGCTATAACAATTATTACTCTTGGGATATTCAAGTTTGCGTGACTAAACTATTTTCTAATTTCAACTTCAACGAATTGGTTAACTTTTGATCAACATAAATTTCTGCAGCATTATTTGGACTCTCCTGGAGTCTTATTTTGTGTAATGTTGCACCAAGATTATTTATTGGTTTTTTAAGAATATCAGAAATATATAAAGCTATATTTTCAGCAGTTGGAACACAATTATGGAAAAATTCGATGTCTTTATTAAGAAAAGTATGATCTAGTTGTTCAACAACTAAATCGTTAATTATCTCTTGGAGGGCAGATAAGTCGCAAACCATTCCTGTTCTTTTATCAATGTCTCCTTTTACAGTTATATCGACAAGATAGTTATGACCATGTCCATTAACTCTGGCACATTTCCCATAGATTTTTTTATTTTCATCAAAGGATATCTCTTCTTTTGCAAGTCTATGAGCGGCTGCAAAATGAGTTTGTACTGTTAAAAATGCTTCCATGTTTTTTCCAAAATAATCTGCCCATAAATTTGGGTTTTCATAAAGTCTTAGACTTGTAAGAGGTAAATCATCCTTAAGACGACTCCAAATGACCTTTACTAATGCTTCAGTTGTGGGAAGTATACCTTCTTGATTATGAACATTAAATTCAGGCCAGACATCATTTAAAAAACGAAAATCTAATTGTCCAGTAACCTTATCTTTAATAGAGTGTTTTACATCAGAGAGATTGAGTACCATTCCATCAGAGTCTAGTTCTCCACCCATTGAAACAATAAGTTCATAATTATGACCATGACCTGGTGCAATACTGCACTTTCCAAAAAGAGATAAATTTTCTTCTGGGCTTTTTTCAGGAAGCCAATAACGATGACTAGAACTAAAGCAGGCACGTCGAGTTATGACGCATTCACGTCCTTTTCCATGAGATGGTTTGGATTGTGTAGAAGTCATAGCTGTCTGCGATAATACTATCTTAAGGTTTTAAATACGCTTTTGTCTTTATGGAACAAACCATTATTGAAAAAACAGTTCATGCAATTAAGGGCAGAAGCATATTTTTAATAGGAATGATGGGTTCTGGCAAGTCACAAACTGGTTTGAAGCTGGCTGAATTATTGAAGTATAAATACATTGATTTAGATTCATTAATAGAGAAGTTGGCAAAAAAATCTATTAATCAAATTTTTAAGGATGAAGGAGAAGATAATTTTCGCGAATTAGAAGCAAACTGCCTTAAAGAAACTATCAAAATTCCTTCATTAGTAATCTCAACTGGGGGAGGAATAGTTACCAAATCGGAAAACTGGGGAATCTTAAGACAGGGAATAATTGCTTGGATAGATCTCGACAAAGATATAGCAATTGAAAGATTGAAAAATGAAATTGAAAATAGGCCACTTCTTAAGGGAAAGAATCTAAATGATCTATATATGAGCATTTTTCAATCTAGAGAAAATTTGTATTCTCAAGCAGATTTAAGAATTCAAGTAAAAAAAGAAAATATTGAAGAAGTTGCTATGAAAATAATTAATGCAATTCATAAAGAAATAATCAGTTAATCTGGTTCAATTCTTACTGCAAACCATTTGATAACGTATCCTAATTTTATTTCTAATTCATAAGTACTTTCCAATAATTCTTCAAAAAATTCCTGATCAGGATCTTCTATATTTTGATATATTGTTTGTGTTTCTGTCTTACTAAGCCAATTCTTCAACCATAAAATTGCTTCTTGCTTTGATACGATTTTTTCCTTTGAATCTGGCTCTAATAATACATAATGATCTGATGCTCTTATTAATGGATTTGACATAATGAAAATTCTTCTTGGATTAATTCTTTGCTTGATTTTTCAAGGAATTTTTTTAGAAAGTTCTTTTGCTCTAATTGATTCTAACGTACGAGAGTTTTTGGAAAATCGTGTAAATCAATGGCCAGAATTATATTTGCCAAATTTTAAATTATCCGATACTTCTAAGGATTTAATTTATCCTAAATGGTTCGAGGGGAATTGGCTTGTTACTTCTCAAGATATAGTTAATGATTCAGAAGAGCCAGTTATTTATAAAGTAAATTTCTTTAAGAATGATTCAGATTTAATTGTTGGTAATCGTGCAAAAAATTCTGAATCTATTGGCAAAGCAATATTTGGTGAAACCTTAATCAAGGTTGTAAATGATCCTCAATCTATTAATAATCAAATTACTTATTTAAAAGATGATTTTTATATTGATTCAAGAATTACAGGGAGAAATCAGATCCAAGATAATGATATTTTTTTCGCAGATGAGCTAGTTATACAAACAGCACATAAGCCAGGTGCTTCAAGGATTAATCAGGTAGAGACCATTAGTAAATTTCAAAAATGTTCCGAAGAAATATTGGAAGTTGATAATTCAATCAAACCATCAATTTGTGGAGTGCAATATGTTGCTTCTTATGGTTCAAAAGTTGGTGATCCTTCTATTCATGCTATCAAAACAAATAAATATAAATTGAAGTTCGAATTTATTGAGAGTTAGCACTAAAAAGATATTCTTCTAAGTTGTTCCTCCAAATGAAAAGATTTTCTAAATAAGGGTTGTTTATGTATTCTTGGCTCCCCTCTCCTGAAAGAATTGGTCCTGCAGACTTTGGAAATTTAATAAGGGATAATTGAGCAGCAATTGAAATATCTGCAATTGATAAACTATCTCCAACTAAATATTTCTTGTTGATCAAGGATTTTGATAGAGCTTCCAGTAATTTTTGGAGTTCTAAATTATCTTTAGAAGAAAAAACTACATTAGAAATTTTACTAAGATTTTCAAAAGGTAATTTATCAACAATACTTTTAACTGAAGAAGGTATTTCATCTGGAAGTAATGCAGTTCTTAGCTGTGGATTTTCTATTGCAGATTTTATTAAAGCTTTTCTACAAGTTGTAGCCATTGTAGTATCTGCCCAGTCTTCAATTAGTTTGCATTGTGCAAATAATATTGGATCCTCCGGAAAAAGTGGATTGTTTTCATTTTTTTTATCTATATATTCGCAAATAGTTGAAGAGTCATTAATAACTTGATCATTACTATCGACTATTACGGGTACTTGTTTTTGACCTGATAATTTAAAGATTTCAAATTGGCCTATTCCAGGTGTTACTTCTTCAACTCGATATTGTAGTTTTTTTGCATGAAGAGCCATTCTTGTTTTTAAACAAAAAGCACTATGCCTAAATTGATATAATGTAATCATGCTGTTTAATGTTTGTTAAAACTTAGCTAAAAAAGTAATCTATTTGTGGAGCTGATGGGCGAATTTTTCTCTAATGTTGCGAGATATCCAAAGTATTTGATATCTATCATTGTTGGGGGACTTGTTGCCTTGCTCGAACCTTTATTCAAGAATAGATCAAATCCACTCACAATAGTAGGTTTGATATCTTCTGTCTTAAGTGCTTTCATAACTGTTTATTTTGTCTTGCAAGCGATGACAAACCCAATAAATTTACAACCATAATGCCAAATAATTACCGTCTTGCAAAAGTTTCTTCTCTTTTGAAGAAAGAAATAACCCTTATTTTGCAGAATGATTTAGAAAATGATCTTATTAGAGATCATTTCGTCAATATTTCTAAGATTGATTTATCAGGTGATTTGCAACACTGTAAAATTTATATAACTTCAACTGCTCAAGAGAAAGTGAGGAAAGAGATTGTATCAAACTTGAATACCGCTAAAAGCTCTATAAGACATAGTTTAGGAAAAAGAATTGAGATGAGAAGAGTTCCAGAGATAATTTTTAAAGAAGATGTTGTTCTTGATAAAGGATTATCAGTCTTGAAACTTCTCGATGAATTAAAAAATAAAAATCAAAATCATAATCATAATGTTGAGGACAAGGATGCCAAAAGTTGATCTCCCCCTTGATCAAAGAAATATAATTATTACTCGATCAAAAGAAGGGATATTGGATATAAAAAAGATATTTATAAGCAAGGGCGCTAATATATTTGATTTACCTGCAATAAGTATTGCTGATCCTGATGATTTGAATCCTCTTGATGAAGCATTAAATCAAATAAATGATTTTCATTGGATTATTTTTTCCAGTAGTAATGGGATCAAATTTGTCGATAAAAGACTTAGATACTTTAATAGTTCATTAAAAGAATGTTCTAAAAAAACAAAAATCGCCGTAGTCGGAGAAAAAACCTCAAAAACTCTTGATGATTTGGGGATTAAGGCTGATTTCATACCTCCAGAATTTGTCGCTGAAAGTTTAATTGATAATTTCCCAGTATCTGGTTATGGACTTCGAGTTTTTGTACCAAGAGTTCAAACAGGTGGTAGGGATTTAATTGCAGATCAATTTAGAAAGGCTGGTTCTCGTGTATTTGAGGTTGCTGCATATGAAACTAGATGTCCTGAATCAATTCCGGAAGAAACAATTGATATTATTTCTAATCGAAAAGTCGATGCAATTATTTTCTCAAGCGGTAAAACCGTAGTAAATTCTGCTTTTTTACTAGAAAAAAAACTTGGTAAACAATGGT
Source organism: uncultured Prochlorococcus sp. (assembly GCA_902534675.1). Taxonomy (GTDB): domain Bacteria; phylum Cyanobacteriota; class Cyanobacteriia; order PCC-6307; family Cyanobiaceae; genus Prochlorococcus_A. Next base: position 3,157 of record CACAQQ010000007.1, on the reverse strand, counting down.
TAGAATATTTTGATCAAATTAAGTTATTAACTATTGGACCTCAGACAACAAAAATATGTAACAAGATTTTTGGAAGAGTTGATAGTCAGGCACAAAAATATACTTTTGAAGGACTACTAGATGTAGCAATTAATATTTTTAATTAGAAAAATTTTTTGTATAGTTCTTTTCAACTAAATCTTTGAACCTATCAATATTGGTCTGTAATTCGTTTGTAACCATTTTGCCTAAAATATTTTCTTCCATAAAACGGGCAATCATTTTTGGTAGTTCATAAGTTATTGCTAAATTTACCGTTGTGATTTGATCAGTTTTACTTTCGAAAACTACTGACCCCTCAGTTGGTAAACCTCCTATTGATTTCCATTTAAGTTTGCTTTTTTCAACCCTTTCTGTAATTTGAGCTTTCCATTTAAACCTAAAGCCATTTGCAGCTAAAGTCCATTCTGTTAAATCTGGTAACGTATTAGTTACTTCGTCAACTGTTTTTACAGATTCAATCCAGCTCATCCAAAGTGACATTGAGTCTAAATCGCTCCATGTGTCCCATACATTTTCAAGAGGCGCATTAACAACTGTTATTACGTTATGTTTTAGCCAAGTACCCATTAATTAACTTACTGCAAGATTTTTTGCTAATTCGGCTTTCTTCTCTAAAATTGCGGCGGCAGCTAAATGACCACTCATTGTAGCTCCCTCCATAGAGTCTATATAATCTTGTTTTGTATAACTACCAGCCATGAAGAAATTAGATATAGATGTTTTTTGATCGGGTCTGAAAGGTTCCATACCGGGAGCCTCTCTATAGAGTGATTGTGGAATTTGTACCACGTTACTCCAAAGCAATTTAAGGTTTTTTGAGGATGGGAATAGACGGCGAACCTCTTTATCAATTTCTTTTGTAATTCTTTCTGTGGATCTTCCCATCCATCTATCACCAGGAGTTAAAACACATTGGAGAAGTGATCCCATATCTTTTTTTCTATAGTCTGCTGGACTTGCTAGTGCTAAATCAGCAAAACAACTGAAAGAGGCATCAGCTGAATAAAGAAGGTTATCTAGTCCTGTTGGTTCGTTTCCAGTATTATCTTTTTGTAATTCAGTAACCCAACCGTCATATCTTAATTGGATTGTGGCAACAGCTACAGCTCTAAGTTTTTTTAAACCTTCAAATTCTTTAAAATTATACCATTCTTTTGGAATTATTTTTTTTATTCCAGGAACATCGCAGGCAGCTAGAAATTTATCTGCAAACGCTGCCTTAATTCCTTCAGGAGAAGATATTTTTAATTGATTTACTGAATAAGAGGAAGATTCCTTTTCATAAATGATTTCTTCTACCTTATGGTTAAGATGTATTTTTGCTCCTTTGTTTGTGATGTAGTCGACGATAGGTTGCGTTAACCACTTATGTGGGGAACCTTTTAAAAGATTAAGTTTTGAGGCTTCTGTTTTTGAAGCAAACATCATGAATATAGTTAGCATGCATCTTGCTGAAATATCTTTGCAATTAATAAAACCTAATGCATATGCGATAGGATCCCACATTCTTTCTAAACTTTTTTCACTTCCACCATGGTTTAAAAACCATTCTTTAAAACTAATTCTATCTAGATCTCTAATTATTTTCATTGCGCCTTCATAGTCTATCAATCCTCTAACGATTGGACTTGTCCCTAAAGCTAAGGCATTTCTTAACTTATCTACCCAAGTAAGTTGTTCGGTGGTAAAAAAAGCTTTAAGTCCGTTAAATGGAGCACCTAAAGGGAATCTGAAGTCTAACGATTTTAAATTACCACCATTATTGATAAATAGATGAGTATGATCTTTCGGGAGTAAATTGTCTAGAGCTCCTACTTTTTTCATTAATTTAAAAAGATTTGCATAATTGTAAAAAAATACATGTAAACCCATTTCTATGTGGTTGCCATCCTTATCTTCCCAACTTCCCACTTTACCTCCCCAAAATGACCTGCTCTCGTAAATTTCTACTTCGTGGCCTTCATCAACTAAATTGACTGCTGCTGTAAGACCAGCTAATCCAGAACCAACTATTGCAATTTTCACTTTTTCTTAGAATTATAACAAATCAAGTTTGGATAACGTTTGTTCTATGCATCCTATCGATTAAGTTTTTATATTATAAATAGTAGAAATCCCTTGTTTATGGAAAATGTAGAAGTTAAACAGGAAATTAAAAATTCTGATGATGGCAAAGGTATCTTAATTACGAATGATGCTATAGAACAAATTTCAAATTTATTGAAGGGTCAAAGTGATAAAAAAGCACTAAGGGTCGGAGTAAGATCTGGCGGTTGTAGTGGGATGAGTTATACGATGGATTTTATAGGAACTGATGAAATAAATCCCGATGATAAAGTTTATGATTATTCATTAAAAGTTGATCAAAGCTTTCAAGTTGTTTGTGATCCTAAAAGTCTTTTATATATTTATGGAATGCAGTTAGATTTTAGTAAGGAATTAATTGGAGGTGGTTTTAATTTTGTAAATCCCAATGCCTCTCAAACTTGCGGTTGTGGAAGCTCTTTTGCAGTTTAATAAATAATGAATAACGAAATTAATCCCATCGAAGAGGATTTTAATGCAGCTTTATCAAGATATAAAGCAGGGCAAGATTTAATTCCAATCGTTCAAGATTTTCAAAAAATTATACAGCAAATTCCAAATCATTTTGCTGCTTGGACTTGTTTATCATGGCTTCAATTACTTTTGAAAAATAATGAAGAAGCTCTGTCAGCTGCAAGACAAGCTGTTCGATTAAATCAGCAAGATCCACAAGCAAGAATGAATTTGTCTTTAGCTCTTTTGGCTACCAATAATAAAGGTGTTAGGGATCATATTGAGTTAATAAAAAAAATGTCTATGATGATGCCAGATGTGAAAAGTGAGTTGAAAGAATCTGTTGAAGACGGATTAAGTAGATATCCAGATTGGCCTGAGTTAACTAAAGTAAAAAAATGGTTGGAATTTTAAATTGTTTAAGATTTTAATTTTAAGTAATGGGCATGGAGAAGATCTATCTGGCAGTCTAATAGCTAAACAATTCGTAAAAAGTGGTTATTCTGTTCATGCTTTGCCAATTGTTGGTATAGGAAACCATTACGAAAAAGAAAAAATTAAGATTATCGGTAAAACT
>CACAQQ010000006.1 GCA_902534675.1 uncultured Prochlorococcus sp. | reverse complement strand
AAATTTAAAGAAACCCCTTCAGGTTCTTCATATCAGCAAGAAAGATACTCAAAAAAAATCTCAAGGGAAACAGAATGAGGAAACCAATTTGCAAGAAGAACTTAAAAACGAAAATATCGCAAATAAGCCTCAAATATTGAAAGATGAATCATTAAAAGAAATTGAGAGCAATTATGAAAACGTTAAAGCTTTTGATAACTCACAACAAAATTTAAATAGGCCCCTTAATTTTTCTGAGCAAAACACAGGATTTCAATTAGAAAGAACAGTTGATGAATTCGATTTTGATGAAAGTGCTTTTTTAGAGGCTTTAAATGCAAATGAACCAATTGGGGCTACAGGAGAAACTATTTTAGGTAAGGTTATAGCAATTGAAAGTGATGGTCTATATGTTGACATTGGGGGGAAAGCTCCGGGCTTTATGCCAAAAAAAGAATGTGGGTTGGGCGTTATAACTAATTTTAAAGAAAAATTTTCTGTAGGTCTTGAAATGGAAGTTTTGGTTATCAAAGAACAAAATGCTGATGGGATGGTAACTGTGAGTTCTCGGGCATTAATTCTTAGGCAGAGTTGGGAGAAAGTATCAAGTTATGCAAAAAATGGAGAATTAATTGATGTTTTAATTAACGGATTTAACAGGGGTGGGCTTACATGCGATGTAGATGGATTGAGAGGATTCATCCCAAGATCCCAACTTGAAGATGGTCAAGATCATCAATCTTTTGTTGGCAAAAATTTAAAAGTGGCTTTTTTAGAGGTGAATCCCGAATCCAGAAAATTAGTTCTTTCCGAAAAAAAAGCATCATTAGTCTCTAAACTTACAGGCCTAAAATTGGGGCAATTAATTGAAGGAAAAGTCTTAACAGTAAAACCATATGGATATTTTATTGATTTAGGTGGAGCTAGTGGACTTCTTCATCAATCCGCACTAACAAATGGATCGATTCGTTCTTTACGAGAAATTTTTAGAGAAGGAGAAACTATAAAAGCCTTAATAACTGAAATTGACCTCGAAAAAGGGCGCATTGGTCTTAATACAGCCCTTTTAGAGAACTCTGCAGGAGAATTAATTATTGATAAACAAAAAGTTATGCAAGAAGCCACAGAGAGAGCACTAAAAACTAAAGCACTCTTCGATAAAAAAGAAAAAAATACATGAACATTAATAAAAAAACAGATCCTAGTCTTGAATTAAAAGCGTCAGATTGGGAATTAGACTTTTATTCGAGACCAATAATTGAAGCAAATGGGAAAAAAAGATGGGAATTAATTATATGCTCTACAAAAAGTTATAAGACAAAAGATATTTTTTTTTGGAATAAAAAGTGCCCTGCTAATGAAGTTAATTCGATATGGCTTACAAAGGCTCTTAAAGAAGCACTAACTGAGGCAAAAAAAGAAGGGTGGGCGAAACCTTCAATAGTTCGATTTTGGAGGTCATCAATGAAGTCAATAATAAAGAAATCTCTGGAAGCGGTCAATATTGAGTTCCTTGTTAGTAGAAGAACCTATGAATTATTGGATAGAATCGAATTTCTTGAAAAAGAGATTTATCCAAAGGAAAAAGGGTATGTAAAAGGCGTACTAGCTCCAAGTTTTACTTCTTCAATGGAAAATGAACCTAACCCTTTACCAGAAGCAGTTAGGGGTGATGCTTTAACTATCTCTGAAATAGCTGTTGGCGAACTAAAAAAAGCCCAAAATTGGCCTATTGAATTTGGCGATATTTTCCCAATTCAGCAATCATTAAACGATAAAGAATTAGTTCCTGGATTAAGACTTTTTAGCAAAAAGAGATCTTTAGCACTTTCTGCATGGTTCAGCTGTTTAGAACCTATTAAATTAACTATAAATAAGAACCAACTCATTCTTGAAGCCTCAGAAGACGATAAGTGGTTGGTAACAGATTTGCCAGAAAAAGATGCAAAAACGTTAAGTATAAAGTTTTTAGAGAATAAAAAAAATTCTTTCGGTTATCAATTTATTTCTATACAGTCAACTCCATATATTGAAAAATTTGCGGGATTCTGGATGTTAAGAGATATTGAATTAATTTCATAAAATCAGGTTAGGAGCAGGACTATTCCTTACAAAGAAATATATTTCTCAAAAACTAAAATTTTTATTCAAAGCAAAAAATTTGAGTATTATTCATCACCTATCCTTAGTCAATATAATTTTCCACATGCTTACTTTACAAAGTCTAGCTCTGAGAAATTTATTGAATTATTAGGAAATCACTTTAATGAAAATTACATAAATTGTGTTTCCAATCAAATTCACAGTAATGTGATTGTGTTAGGATCCCATTCACAGGAAGGGAGTAAGACTGATGCAGATGGTCTAATTGGCAATAAATTCAATCAAAACTTATGGGTTTACACGGCTGATTGCATGCCAATATTTTTTGCCGATAAAAGGACAAGAAATGTAGCGGCCTTACATTGTGGAAGAAAAGGCTTAGAAAAAAAAATAATAAAAAATCTGGTTAAAATTTTTGACAATTTAGGTACTTATAGAGATGATTTACTTGTTGCAATAGGGCCAGCAATATCGAAAGAACATTATCTAGTCGACAAAAAGACACTTAAAGAATTTTATAGAAAGTCAGAAATGAAAAAAATAGCAGTTAATTTTACTAGAACTGATAAAGATCTTTGTTTTAATGATTTAAATCAATTGAAAGAACAAAATTTAAATAAACTTGATCTTAAAAGATTTGCTTATAGACAACTTCTGAATGAGAACATTCCTTATTCAAATATTGAAATCTCAAATTTATGCACATACGAATTAAAAAATGAATTTAATTCCTGGAGAAGAAGTCAAACAATCTCGAGGCAATGGAATTTTATTTCTTCATAAATATATTTAACTTGGGCAAATATTCCTAGTTAATTCTTTAGCGACTAATAATTCAGTCATCTCCTTGGTACCTTTAACATTAAAAACTTTTGCTAACAATACATTCTCTTTGAAACCAAAAGGTTTTATTTTTACTTTGCTTCCCCTTGGGAATTCACTTTTAAGTAAATTAGTTGCTTTGAGTTCGTCATTTTCATTTACATCTACACAAAATAGACCAATAGTTAAATTCCTATTTTGATCCCCAACCAAAATAGTATTTGAACTTTTAATTTGAAGAATTTCAGCCGAATTAACTATTACAGGATTATTAAAAATCAAGCAGATTATAATTAAAATTTTTGATAATTTTTGCAATTCAGAAATATCTAAGTTTTTAAATTATATGGAGGATGATTTTTAAAAATGACGAATTTTAAAAAAAATTAGTCTTCACAATTAACATATCCAACCATTTGAGCATTACTTTTACCAGGAGGAACCATTGGATAACAATTTTCACTTCTTCTGACAAGGATATTAATCAAGGCAGGACCATCATGATCAAGAGCATTTTTTAATTCATTCTGTAATTGTTCTCTATCAGAAATTAAGTATCCTTTAACTCCAAAAGACTCAGCAAGTTTTACAAAATCAGGTTCGCCACAACTCATATCAGATGAGGAATATCTTTCATCGTAGAAACTTTCCTGCCATTGTCTTACCATCCCTTGCCAGCGATTATTTATAATAATTAATTTCACTTTTAGACCATACTGAGATAAAGTTCCTAATTCCTGAATATTCATTAAGACACTTGCATCTCCTGCAATACAAATCACATCTGAATTAGGTAAGGCTGCTTTTACTCCAATTGCTGCTGGCAATCCAAAACCCATAGTTCCTAAGCCTGCACTACTAATCCATTTTCTTGGGGAATTCCTAAGATATTGAGCAGCCCACATCTGATGTTGTCCTACATCTGTAGTCACATAAGCTTCTGGTGAAAGTTCCCTCACTTTTAAGAGAACTTCCTGAGGATAAATTTCTCCTTCTTTAGGCGGGTCATATAAAGGGTGTTTACTTTTCCAGAAATCAATTTTTTCTAACCAGTTTTTCGTTTGAAAAGTAAATTTGTTAATTAGAGACTGTTCATTAATTTTTTGAACAGCTTTTGAAACATCAGAAACAATTGCAAGATCTACACGTCTATTTTTATTAACTTCTGCTGGGTCAATATCTATATGAATTACCTTTGCATAAGGTGCAAAAGTATCTAATTTTCCTGTCACCCTATCATCAAATCTAGCTCCAATAGCAATTAAAAGATCGCATTCTGTAACAGCAAAATTTGCGTAAGCAGTGCCGTGCATTCCTAACATCCCTACTGATAAATTATCTTTTTCATCAAAAGCGCCCTTCCCCATTAAGGTTGTAGTAACTGGTATTTGATAATTCTTCGCCAAAGTTCTTATTTCATCATGTGCCCCTGAAGATATTGCCCCACCTCCTACGTAAAGAAGAGGTCTTTCAGAATCTTCTATTAATTTAATTGCTTTATTGATATCGCAATCATTAATTTCTCCATTCCTCTTAAAACCTTTAGGAATAATCTCACCAGGCAAAACTCTTTGGTAATTAAAGAACTCCTGACCTACATCTTTAGGTATATCTATTAAAACAGGGCCAGGCCTTCCAGAAGATGCAATTAAAAAAGCTTCTGAAACTACTCTAGCGATATCTGAAGGATCTCTTATTACCCATGAATGCTTAACTATTGGAAGAGTTATTCCAAAAATATCAGTTTCTTGAAAAGCATCTGTACCTATAGCAGGTCTTGGAACTTGACCAGTTACTACTACTAGAGGTACTGAATCCATTTGGGCGGTTGCGATTCCTGTCACCAAATTTGTTGCCCCAGGACCTGAAGTCCCAAAACATATTCCTACTTCACCTGTAGATCTTGCGTATCCATCTGCAGCATGTGAACCACCTTGTTCATGCCTTACCATATAATGCTTTAACCAACCATTCTGTTCTGCCTTATGAACAGCGTCATATATTGGTAGTATGGCTCCTCCAGGATATCCAAATATAACCTTTACCCCATGAATCTTTAAAGAATCCATTAATGCATCTGCACCAGTTATCCAAACTGGATTTTCATATTTTGAACTATCCTTTGAAAAGGATCTCGAAGTAAGAGTCACTAAAGAAATTCAATATTTACTATAAATATTAGACTTAATTAAATACTTTTGCCTCATTTGGAAATGTAATGTCAGAAATATATTCAAAAAAATCTTTCAATAAATTTTTAATTATCAATTAAATTTAAATTCTTCTTTATAAGATGCCTAATTTATGTAAAGGTCCAGAGCCAGAAATAAGTTCAATAAAAAGCACAAGAAAAATAATCATTGCAACTCTTCCGTTCCACACTTCTGAACTATTATTCCAACCCCATTGCCACTTCTCTTGGGGATAAAGTTTAACTTTTTCAGGTAATCTAGAAGCTTCCTCAATATTAACAAGTGGTCCTTCCAAACAGGAAATCACTAAATCACTAAGGCCTTCAATAAAAGTAGGATGAGTATTTAAAGCCTTAACTCTCCGAAAGTTTTTAATACCCGCCTTTTCAGCAATTTCTTTATATTCAATATCAATTTCTTGCAGTGTTTCGATATGCTCTCCAACGAAACTTATTGGGACCACAATCAGATCATTTACATTTGACCTTCCAAGATCAGCTAAAACTTCCTCTGTATAAGGCTTCAACCATTCAACGGGGCCAACTCTACTTTGATACGAAAGTGTATGAGGGTTACTGTGCCCTAAACATTTTTCCAGTTCATTTATAATTAATAAAGAACAATCTTCAATTTGTTGCTTGTAAGGATCTCCAGCTTCCTCTACGTAACTCTTAGGAACTCCATGAGCAGTAAAAAATATATGAGCTTTTGAAGATGATTCACAAAGTAAAATTTGTTCAGAAATTAATTCGACCATAGATTTTAAATAACCTGATTGACTGAACCAACTCCTTACACATCTCATTGGAACCTTCTTAAATTCATCATCAGAATCTCGTAATTTTTTTAATTCTCTAAAGCTAGAACCACTAGTACTTATCGAAAAATGTGGATACAAGGGTATTACAACAACTTGATCTATGCCATCTGCTTTCATATCAGCAATTGCTGATTCGGTAAAAGGATGCCAATACCTCATAGCGATATAGGTAGTAGCATTAAACCCCTTCTCCCGTAATTTAGATTGTAATTCTCTCGCTTGTTGTTCAGTTATCCTTCTGATGGGTGAACCTCCACCTATAGAAAGGTAGGCCTGTTGTGAAGTAGTACTCCTAAGCGTACTAATTAACCAAGCTAGGGGTTTTTGAAAAACAGGGAAAGGAGTCCTGATTATTTCTGGATCAGAAAAGAGATTGTATAAGAATGGGCCTACATCAGTAATGCGTTCAGGCCCTCCTAAATTCATTAGTAAGACGCCTATTTTTTCCATTTAAAATTTATGGAGATTGATAATCAACATTAAAAACGTCATTATAGAGACAATTATATAAGTAAATGAAAGTAATTCAGGAAATTAATAATGTCAATGATAAATTTGCTACTCAAGGCAGTAAGCTTAAAATTGAGAAAAGAGGAGAGAAATTAAATATTCGTGGTTCACTACCCTCCAAAGAAGATAAAAATAACTTTAAAATTCAAAGAATATCTCTTGGTTTAAAGGCTGATATTTCTGGATTAGAGGAAGCCAAAAAAAAATTACAATTAATCAATTTGCAATTGGAATTGAATCAATTTGATTGGGTTAATTGGATAGGCAAACCTTATAAAAAAGAAATAAAAGATGGTTTTGAATTCCCAAATAGATTAAATCAATTTGAAGAATTTTTTTTTAAAGAAAATAAAAGTGATTTTCGAACCAGCACTAGAAAAACTACTTGGAGAAGTTCTTACAAACCATATATGAAAAGAATCCTAAATATTTACAATGATTATGAGAATGAAGCTTTAGAAAAAATATTTCAAAAAACACTTGAAAGTTATAAGGAAGGTACCAGAAGTAGGAAACAATGTGCTACTTCTTTAAGTGTTTTGGCTAATTTTTTGGACATTAAACTGCCAGAAGATTGGAAATTAAATTCTAGAGGATATGGTCTGAACAAAGCAGGGTTTAGGGATCTCCCTAAAGACGAGTTAATAGAGAAACTGTGGGAGACAATACCTAACAAGTCTTGGAAATTTGTTTTTGGTTTGATGGCTACATATGGATTAAGAAATCATGAAGTATTTTTTTGTGATTTAAGTTCTCTTACTAATTTTGGGGACAAAATCATTAGAGTTTTACCTACGACTAAAACTGGGGAACATCAAGTTTGGCCATTTCATCCTGAATGGGTGGAAAAGTTCGAATTATCAAAACTTGGTGAAAATCCAGATCTTCTACCAAATATTAATAGAGACCTTAAAATTACAACCTTACAGAATATTGGAAAAAAAATTACAGACCAATTTAAGCGCTACTCTTTACAAATAAAACCCTATGATCTAAGGCATGCTTGGGCAGTAAGAACAATTTTTTATGATTTACCTGATACTGTGGCTGCCAGAATGATGGGACATTCTGTTAGTTTACATACTCAAACTTATCACCACTGGATTACTAAACGAGATCAACAACAGGCAGTAAATAATGCACTTCTAAAAGTTAAAAGAATTAAAAATATTTAAAGATTTATAATAATCAAATAAAAATAAGTGTCATATGAAAGAAAAAACTTCATCTTCCAAGAAAATATTTAACCTCGATAATCAAGCAAAAAAACTTGGAATGGGAGGTAAATCATCCCCGGATAGCGATGAGAGCTCATATAAAAAAAGAATGCAGCAAAGAAAAGATATTCAAGCCGAAAGATTACAAATTAGAAAAACAAAAAAAGGTTTGTTGATTGTTTTTACAGGAAACGGCAAGGGCAAGACAACTGCATCTTTAGGTATGGCTTTAAGGACGATAGGGCATGGCTATAAAGTAGCAATAATTCAATTTATCAAAGGAGGCTGGACCACGGGAGAAGAAAACGCATTTAAAAACATGTCTTCTAATGTAGCTTGGCATTCATTAGGAGAGGGATTTACTTGGGAAACACAAGATAGAATAAGAGATGAAAAATTAGTTCAAGAGGCGTGGCAACTAGCCAAAAAATACATACACAACGAATCTTATAAACTTATCATTCTTGATGAAATTAATATTGCAACAAAACTTGGTTATCTTGACCCCGAAGAAATAATCACTTTTTTAAAAAGCTTAAATAATAGAAAAAATCATATTGTTTTAACTGGAAGAGGAGCATCTGATTCAATTATAAATTACGCTGATTTAGTTACAGAAATGAAACTAATAAGACATCCATTTAAAGAACAAGGAATAAAAGCACAAAAATGTGTTGAATTTTAGTTGAAGTAAATTATTATTTAAATTTTCTTTAAGCAAGTTTAGAAATGTTTAAAGACGCAAGCAATATCTGACCAAAAAATAAATTTGGTGCATTTACTTGCTAAGGTCTTAAAAGTACAATTATTGAATGACTTACAGAAGAGTTCTCTTAAAACTTAGTGGTGAAGCACTAATGGGCGAAAAACCTTATGGTATTGATCCTGCTATAGTTCAGTCAATTGCAGAGGATGTTTCAAAAGTAGTCGAAAATAATGTGCAACTTGCAATAGTTGTTGGGGGCGGGAATATTTTTAGGGGGCTTAAAGGGTCTGCAGATGGCATGGATAGAGCGACAGCTGATTATGTAGGGATGCTCGCAACAGTAATGAATGCTATTTCACTTCAAGATGGTTTAGAAAGAGTAGGAGTTGCAACCAGAGTTCAAACTGCAATAGAAATGCAGGAAATTGCGGAACCCTATATCAGAAGAAGGGCTATGAGACACCTTGAAAAAGGGAGAGTTGTGGTCTTTGGAGGGGGATGTGGAAATCCATTTTTCACAACCGACACTACAGCAGCTCTGCGGGCAGCAGAGATAAATGCTGAAGTTGTCATGAAGGCGACCAAAGTTGATGGAGTATATAATTGTGATCCTAATAAATTTAAAGATGCAAAAAAATATTCCTCTCTTAGTTATCAGCAAGTTCTTAGCGATGAAATCGCAGTAATGGATAGTACTGCAATTGCACTATGCAAAGATAATAATATTCCTATCATGGTATTTGATATATTCAAAAAAGGGAACATTTCCAAAGCTGTTGCTGGGGATCCTATAGGTTCATTAATTAGTTAAAGCTTATTTAAATTTTTTTTATTATGAAAGAAAAAGAAATTCAAGAAAATATGAATAAAAGTATTGAAGCCACACAAAGAAACTTTAATACAATTAGAACAGGCAGAGCTAATGCTTCATTGCTTGACAGAGTTAGCGTTGAATACTACGGAGCAGAAACACCTATAAAAGCACTTGCCACAATAAACACTGTTGATTCACAAACAATTTCAATACAACCTTTTGATATTTCATGCTTACAATCGATAGAAAAGTCAATTTCTATGTGTGATTTAGGTATTACTCCAAATAATGATGGTAAAGTTATAAGAATAAATGTTCCTCCCTTAACAGAAGAAAGAAGAAAAGAATTTTGTAAATTAGCATCTAAATATGCAGAGGAAGGAAAAGTGGCTTTGAGAAATATCAGAAGAGATGCAGTTGATAAAGAAAAAAAAGATGAAAAAGATGGCCTTATTTCTATTGACGAATCAAGAGATAATCAATCTGAAATTCAGAAAATTACTGATAAATATATTGCCTTAATAGAAACTAAATTATCTGAAAAAGAAAAGGAAATTCTAAAAGTTTGATAGGATTTGACGTTGTAATAATTGGTGGAGGTTTATCAGGATCTTCCACCGCTCTAAACCTATCAAAGAAAGGATATTCTGTTTTAATTATCGAAAAAGAAAAATTCCAAGACTACAAACCATGTGCAGGCGGGATGGCATCTTCAATGCAAAGATTTCTTCCTTTAGATATAAAAGATTCCATAGAATCAAAAATTAAAAATGTTGAATTCAGATGGAAGGCTACAGATAATGTAACTGCTGATCTAACTGGTGAATCCCCATTTTGGATTATTAAAAGAGAGAAGCTTGATCAATTATTACTTGATGAGTCCTTGAGCAATGGAGCTAAGATAATGAGACCATTATTGATAGAAAAAATCATAAAAAAAAATGATAAATGGGAAATCACCTGCGATAACAAAACAAAATATATTACAGAATTTCTTGTGATTGCAGATGGGTCCCAATCTAAATGGGCGGGTTATTTCAATTTAGGGCCAAGAAAACCGAAATTCGCGAACACAATCTCATTAAGATTAAAAGGGTTAGGTGAAATTCCTAGAGATGCAGTTAGATTTGAGTTTGGATTTATAAAATATGGTTTTGCATGGGCATTCCCCCTAAGAGAAAGCTTAAATATTGGTTTAGGTACTTTTATAAATAATGGTCTTCTAGAAAATCAGGCTATAAATAAACAAGTAATCAAAAGCTTTGGTTTTGATGATTTTCCTCATAAAACAATTAGTAAGAAACTGAGAATATGGAATGGCTTCCACTCAATTAATGGTGACAAAGTTTTAGCGATTGGAGATGCAGCATCCCTATGTGATCCATTTTTAGCTGAAGGAATTAGACCATCTTTAATTAGCAGTTTTTATGCTGCAAAATATATAGATCAGTGCCTATCAGGGAAAGTAGATGATTTAAATCTTTATACGAAAAAAATTAACAATATTTGGGGGAAATCAATGGCTTGGGGGAGGAGAATAGCCCAGGTATTTTATAGATTTCCCAGAACTGGATACCAATTAGGTGTAAAAAGAAAAACAGCACCGAAACGTATTGCTCAAATATTATCAGGAGAAATGAGTTATGAAGATATTGCAAAAAGAGTTATCAGAAGACTTTTAACAAAAAGTGGGACTTAATTCTTTTTAATTCAAACTTAAATTTAGTTAGCAGAAATCAATTTATGATTTTTAATTTCTGAATATCTCTTAAGTAGCAGCTCTTCCAATTCTTCTATAGCCTTACTGAATCCAGTGATACCTTCACTAAGCTTTTCACTTGCCATTTGATCTTCTAACATACTTAATCTAAAATCTTTTTCTTCAAATTCGTAGTCAATAGAATTATTTATTTGAGTACTTAAATCTAATTTCCTAACTAACTCTCCTTTTTCTTTTTTTAGTTCCTCAAGAAATTTTGGTGCGATTGTTAAAAGATCGCAACCCGCTAATTCTTTAATTTCATCAATATTTCTAAAACTCGCTCCCATTACTTCTGTCTTGAATCCCTTTTCTTTAAAGTACTTATATATTTGTGTAACCGAAATAACCCCAGGGTCTTCAGCACCAACAAAACTAGTTTTACCAGTTTTTGCTTTATGCCAATCCAATATACGGCCAACGAACGGAGAAATTAGAGTTATCTTTGCATTGGCACAAGTTACCGCTTGGCAGAAGTTAAAAAGTAAAGTTAAGTTGCACTTAATACCCTCTTTTTCCAAAATTTCAGCTGCCTTAATTCCCTCCCAAGTTGCAGCAATCTTAATCAAAATTCTCTCCTTATCAATTCCAAAATTATTGTAAAGATTGATCAATTTTCTTGCTTTTTCTACCGTAGCTTGGGTGTCAAAGCTCAGTCTTGCATCAACTTCTGTAGATACGCGCCCTGAAATAATTTTCAATATCTCTTTACCAAAAAATACTGAAACTTGGTCAACAGTTTCTTTAATTAATTCAATTTCGGAGAATCCTTGGGGCAATGCATTTTCTGAACTTTCTAAAGCTTTATCAATTAATTTCACATAATCAGGATTCTTGGCAGCAGCAAGTATTAGCGATGGATTGGTGGTGGCGTCCCTTGGCTGAAACTTTTTTATCGAATCTAAATCTCCAGTATCAGCAACAACAACGGTCATTGAGGACAATTGTTCTAAAATTGATTTCATATCTAGATAATCATATATATATATATAAACTAGCTTTTATTCCTGATGAAATCATCAGATAATGAACTAATTATTTATAAAATTTGAAAATTTTAGGGTTTTTTAACAATCATTCCATGATTTTTAATCTTGGGAGGTATTTTTTCAATTACTATCAAACTCTCGATAATTTCTTTCGCAACTGGTACAGCAACAGTTGACCCATATGCATATGATTTAGATGGCTCATCAACGACTACAAGGACAACATATTTTGGATCATTAACTGGTAAGGCCGCGACAAAACTACAAACTTTTTTACTTGTATACGAACCATTTAAGGCTTTTTGAGAAGTTCCCGTTTTCCCAGCTATCCTGTAACCCTCGATTTGTACTCCAGATCCACTACCTTTATCAACTACACTCTCCATCCATTCAAGAACAGTTTTAGAAACCTCGTGTGAAAAAAATTGTTTTTTGGAATTTTTATTAAGTCTCTCTTCGAAAGTAGAGGTTACATGAGGAGTTACTTCAAAACCCCCATTTGCAAGAGCCGCATGAAGTTGAACCAATTTAAGTGGCGAGATTGAGAAACCTTTACCAAAAGAAGTTACAGCAGGCTCAATTACTTGATTTACAAATAAATCTTTTGTCTTTAGTTGGCCAGCAGTTGACTCAAATAAGTCAGTCTCTAAATTTTTATTTATACCTAAATTTGTAAGCCAATCCCAATAAGTTGTGGGGTCTAAATTTTGCATTATTTTTATCATCCCAACATTGCTTGAAACCTGCAAAACTTTTGGATAGTCAATGTATCCATTACCTTTTTTATCCCAATTAGAAAGTGTCCATCCTCCAACATTAATTTTTCCAACATCTTCAACTACTCCATCTTTCTGGATAACTTTTTCTTCTAAAGCCAAGGCAAGATTAATAGGTTTAAAAGTTGAACCAGGCTCAAATAAATCTTGAGAATACCAACCTCTAAAGAGTCCAGAATCATACTGCCAAAATTTATTTGGATCATATGACGGGACTGTAACCAAGGAAAGAATCCGACCATTATTAACATCCATAACTATGGCAAATCCCTTCTTTGCTTTCCATTTGCTTACTTGCTTTGATAATGCATTAAATGACGCTTTCTGTAATTTTGAATCTATAGTTAGACCTAAACTTTTGTAATCAGAAATAAAATCACCTGGGGCTGAATTATCCGGAAGAGGAGTTCCATCTCCTCCTCTTTTTATTAAATTACTTTTATTAAAAACTTTAATTTGATTATCTAAATGAAGCTCTAAACCTGCTGAAGCTATATTCTCAGCATTAACAAAACCGACAAGATTAGAATAAAGCTCCCCTTGCGGATAATGTCTCTGGGAATATTTAAACAAATCAAGTCCGCTTATTTGAAGGTCCTTAATATTTTCTGCCTTTTCTTCTGAAATTTTATCTAAAAGCTTGATTCCACTCATCTTATTATTAAATTTACTCAAAAGTATTTCACCATTTATATCCAAGATAGGTGACAATTTTTCTGTAACTTCTTCAATACTGCGAACTCTGTTAATCGAATCACCAGGAAAATTAAAATATTTTGGATGGGCCCATAATTTATAGAGCGGTTTATCGTAAGCAATTAGTCTATTATTTCTATCAACAATTGCTCTCCTTTTTTTTAAGGCGTTTGTTTTAGAAGACTGTATTAATCTAGCTTTCCTTTGCAAATCAGAAGCGTTAAAGACTTGCAATTTAACTAACCTACCAAACAAACAAAATATTAATAATAAGCAAAAAATATAGAGAAATTTAAATCTTCTTTGATCAAGGGGTGTTAGACGAACAATTTTTTTGTATTTTTTCATCAATATCCACTTTGATATTTGCTATCACTAAAACCTTCAATGAAACTATTTAAATTTTTCTTAAATAGACTTTCTTTTTTTTCTGGAAGTTTATCTAGATAGATTAAATCTTCAGGTTTAGTTTTTCTATAAATATTGAGAGACTCAAGTTCACTAATATAAAATTCCTCAATTTTAGAAATGTAATCAACAAGATTACTATTAATAGCTCTTGTTTTAGATAAGTTTTTGTATGTTCTTGACCATTTTCTTTGACTATTAAATGATAAGAAAAATAATGTGAAAATTAGTACCAAAAGAGAGATATTAATGGTGTCGAAAATTTGATGTATTAATTTGATATTAATTTTGGATATTTTTTCAGAATTTTTTTTACTTTCATATGAAACTATTTTTTTTAAATTAAGTTGATTCCCATAAGGTTTCATCTATGATTTATTTTAAAATAAAAGAAGTATTATTAATTAAATAAACATCTTTTTGTTTGATTCGCAAGTAAAAAAATTAAATTCTTTATGTCCTCAATAAGAACAAATTTAAGAAAGTCAATCCATTCCATAAAGAATGCATAATCACTGAGGAAAACAAACTCCCTGAAGCAATTCTTGTAATTGCCAGTCCAATCCCCAGAACAAATAATGGCGGCATTTCTCCCAAACTTAAATGGGCTAATGCAAAGATAAAAGCTGAAACTATGATACCCGAAATTACTCCAAAATCTCTTGAAAGAGTTGGTAGTAAAATGCCGCGAAATATAATCTCCTCAAATAGAGGAGCTAATAGAGTTGTTGTAACAAATAATAGAAAAAATGATAAGTAATTATTATTATTAAGAACAATTTCCAGCAAAGGGTTACTACCATTCTGATTGTCGATCAAACTATTCATGATTAGAGAAATCAATAAAACAAAGGGAACAATTGTTAACCAACCTTTAATTCCCTGAATAATTGCATATTTTATTGGCAAGAAATTGAACTGTAAATAATCCTTTTTAAGAATAAATTTACCATTCAAAGATTTAATTTGATAATAAACTATACCTAATGGCGGAATAGCCATAAAAAGATATCCAAAGAATATTTTAAAAGATTGAGACAATTCATTAGAGATATTTTTAGAAAAAAGTTCAACCAAACTTATAGAAATTAAAGGAGATACCACTTCTCCTAAAACAACAAATCCACCTGCAATTAATAAAACCATATCTATCAACTCTAAATCTAAGGATTTAATTTTTTTCCAACCAAACTTTTTCATAGCTATGGAATTCCACAATATTTTTAAAGCTAGAATAGAACCAATAAGTATTGTTAAAAGTGGTATTAGTCTGATGGCTAATATTTTTAAAAACATTTTGCTTGAAAATGATTTTGTTATTAATGAACTATCGTCAAAATCAAATTTCCAGCTTAAAAGGTGATATAAAAATCTATCACCTTTAAATAAATCAAAAGTATCTAAATTTGGTTTATATAAATTATTATTTGATTTTTTTTCTATCTCATCAATCAGAAATTTAAAGTTTTTATTTTCAAAATCTTTAGATAAATTTTTATAGATTATAGGATCATTTGATTCTGAAGTAATAATCCAAATTAACTTATTTCTTTCTGTTAGTTCTTCAAATGAGACCTCAGAGAGTGATTTATTTATTTGATCAACAGGATCATTAATAATAAAAAATTTTTTTAGATTTAAAGGTATTGATTGGACTGATAATTCAGTTATTTCCTGCTCTTTTTGACTAATATCAAATGAGACAGATGGTCTATTTAAACTATCTCTTAAGCCTTGCTGCCATACAAAAAAAGTTATTACTATAGAAATAATAGCTAAAGTGAGTTTTGACTTAGAAATATTTTTAAAGATCATAATTTATTATATTCTTGAAAACTATACTTAGTTATCATTGAAGTTCTCTTTATTAGTGTATCTATTTTAATCACGCCATGAGATGATTAAATTATCTTAATTTTAAAATTTATATAATGGCCATAAGATTAGTTTTAGTTAGGCATGGACTAAGCAGTTTCAATGCAAAAGGATTAATTCAAGGAAGAACGGATGATTCATTATTAACCGATGAAGGATACGAACAAGCCAGAAAAGCAGGAAAAGCATTATCAAAAATAAACTTCGATAAAATCTATTCCTCCCCACTTGTGCGAGCAGCAGAGACTGCAAAAACAATCAAAGAGTCCTTCAATAAAGAACAAAACATTATATTCGATGATAATCTACTAGAGGTAGATCTTAGTGAATGGTCTGGTCTAAAAATTGATGAAATAAAACAGAAATTTCCTGCAATTTATCCTATATGGAAAAATGATCCAGAAAATCTAACCTTAAAAAGAAACGACAATAAAACTTATAAACCAATTCAAGAGTTATTTTTTCAAGTAACAAATTTTGTAGAAGACATTTTAAAAATTTATCTAGACAAAAATGATGTAAATATTTTAGTTGTAGGACATAATGCGATTCTTAGATGTTTGATCCTCTTTTTATTAGGAAAGCCTAAGCAAGGTTTTAGGAAAATAAGATTAGAAAATGCTTCTTTCTCAATACTCAATATTTCAAGGAAAGATGATTCTTTTCAGACCCAAATTGAATGCTTAAATCAAACTTCCCATCTGAATAAGAATATTCCAAATCAAATTGGAGATTCCAGAATATTTCTAATAAGGCATGGTGAAACTAACTGGAACAAAGAAGGTAGATTTCAAGGGCAAATTGATATCCCTTTAAATGAAAACGGAAAAGATCAAGCTAGAAAGACTTTTGAATATTTGAGAAATATTTCTTTCAATAAGGCATTTTCAAGTTCAATGCATAGGCCTTATGAGACTGCACAAATAATCCTTCAAAATAGTAAAGATATAAAAATAGAAAGAATAGATTCACTTGTAGAAATTAGTCACGGATTATGGGAGGGTAAACTGGAAGCAGAAATCAGAGAACAGTGGCCTATTTTACTAAAAAATTGGCACGATAAACCTGAAGAAGTGATAATGCCCGAAGGTGAATCTATCAAAGACGTATCAGAAAGGTCCGTAGAAGCTTTTGGCAAAATTTGTTTATCTCAAAAGGATAATGATCTAAGCCTTCTGGTTGCTCATGATGCAGTCAATAAAACTCTAATTTGCAACATCCTTGGAATTAATTATTCAAATATTTGGATGATAAAACAAGGTAATGGTGGCATAACTATAATTGACCTTTTTAATGATCCCAATAAGCCCCCTGTGATCAGCGCTCTAAACATTACAACCCACCTAGGAGGAATAATTGATTCAACTGCTTCAGGAGCACTTTAAATTAAAACCCTTTTTAAAAATTTATTTTGATGAAGACAGAGTTATAAAAAGGCTTTATTTATTAAAAAAGCCAACTTGACTAAGAGGCCAAAATCTGAAATATGCTTTACCAATTATCTCCTTTTTATGAAGAAATTTACTTCCAGGCCAATATCTACCATCCCAGCTATTTGACCTATTATCACCTAAAACCAAAAAATGATCTTCAGGTACTTTTGTATTTTCAAATTTACCACATTTATTGAAGATTGATAATGAGCACTTGTAAGAGATATAAGGTTCAGTAATTAATTTATTATTTATTATTAATTCCCCCTTAGTGTTTACGCTGACAATTTCTCCTGGGAGTGCCACCACTCTTTTAATATAAGCATCACAAGCTTGATCCCTCAAACCAGGAATAAACGACATCGGAGGAAAACTCATAAAAAAACAATATCTTTTTTTTGGTAGAGGCTTAAATCTTCGTGAAATTAATTTTTCATCAAAAGAGTAAGGTGAGTTAAAAACAACAATATCTCCTCTTTTTGGTAAAGAGTTCCTTAGCGAAAATTTTTCAATAATTAGCCTATCGTTTATTTGTAATTCTGGTAGCATTGAGCCAGAAGGGATATAACGTGGTTCTGCTAAAAAAGATCTACAAGAAGAAACAAAAAAAGTTAATAGAATTAGTAGACCCCATTCTTTAAAAAAACTTTTAATAGAAGCATGCATAAAATTAATAAGGTTTTGTTTTTTTAACCTCATATAAATTGTTTAGCATATTCAATTTCGTTAAATCCTAATATTACTTTTTCACCTTCGCAAATCAAAAATGGTCTCTTTATTAATTTTCCATCACTTAAAAGAAGTTGAATAATTTCTTCCTTTGATAAACCGTAAATATCAAGATTAAGAGTTTTAAATGCTTTACCTCTTGTATTAAAAATCCGTTTCTTATCATCAGAATATTGTTCTAGAGCTAGATTTAAATAATTAACAAGTGGGGGTTCTTTTACAATATCAATTAATTGGAATTCGAAGTTTTTGCTTTTAAGCCAATTTGCAGCTTTTCTGCAAGTAGAGCATTTTAAATAACTATAAAAAACTATTTTTTTCAATTTAATTAACTAATTTTTGATTTCTTAAGTACTTTAAACTTTTTCTTTTTTAGGGATGTACAACTTTTCAATAAATTTTCAACAACATCAAAATCCCTCCAACCGTCAATTTTAACTGTTCTTCCATCAAGCCCTTTACTTGTTCTAAAAAATTCAGCAACATCCTCAAGCTGATTAGGAGCAATTTGATTAATACTCACTATATTCGCCTGTCTAGGGTTAGCCATAGGCACACATAAAAGTTTCCCATCATATGCACCACAATCGTGCATATCTAAAACTCCAATAGGTCTAGCTTTTATTAAACAGCCAGCAAAAGTAGGCTCATCCATTATAACCATTGCATCAAGAGGAGCTCCATCATCAGCAAGGGTATTAGGGATAAAACCATAATCAAAAGGGTACCTAACTGAAGAATGCAACACTCTATCTAAAGCCATTATTCCTGCATCGGAGCAATATTCATATTTATTCCTACTCCCTGCAGGTATTTCAACAACAATATTTACTATTCCCTTCATTGGAGATGGAGGTATTGAACTAAGGTCCATCTTTTTTAAAATCGTGATTATGAATTATCTCGTTTCCTTGAGATAAAGGTCTTCCAATTAAAATGCTTATTGAAGGTAAAAAAATTGTCAAAAAAGCAAAAATAATACCTAAAGATGTTATTGATAAACTCCTTATACTTAAGGGGTCATCATCATCTCTTTCAAAATCACTTCGAGCAGAACCATGATAAGATTCTTCGCTTGATTTACTTTGAATAAATTGCTTTGATTTCGTGTAACTCAAGAACTCTTAATTGGAAAAGATTAAGGAGATAATTAGACATCATTATCCTACATTCAAAATGTCAATAAATCAAAACATTGATTAGTATTTTTTTCTAAATTACTCTTTCTCTAGCAAAGACCTAATAGATTTAAGTTCGTCTAGTATTTGTCCCATTATATTTTGAGCAGCAGAGGAGGGTGTATTGAAGACCTCTACAGTAACTTCCTTAATTCTTAAAATATCTTTTGCAAATCTTGCTACTTCATTAGGATGGAATTTTAAAGGTTCTTTTTGATCAGTTCTAAATTCGGGATTTAATTTTCTTGGATTAAAGCTAGGGTTAAGATTTCTCAAATCTGTATTTGTGTACCTATAGACAGAAGCTCTCGATCTGTTTAGGAATTTTTGTACTTCATCAATACCTATTAATTCCTCTTCGCTAGAAATATTGGAATCTATTTTTTCCATAAACTTAAGAAAATGTTTTAGTAATAATGAACTTTCAAAAGAGTTTGAACTGCATTACTGAAGAAGTTAGCAGAAAGAATATTTTTAGACTAGCCGCGTTGAGGGACTCAAGACACTTTAAATTATTTTTTCATCTTAATTGATAAAATTAAATATTATTAAGGATTTTTTATATGCGCGTGACAACCTCATTTCCTCTGGGGACACTTCGTGACACACCTTCTGAAGCTGAGATTGTTTCACATCAATTACTTTTAAAAGCCGGATACATTCGTAGAGTTAATAGCGGTATTTATGCATACATGCCAATAATGCTTAGAGTTATTGAAAAAATATCCGCAATAATTGAAAGAGAACTTAATAGTATTGGTTGTACAAAATTACTATTACCCCAACTTCATCCTGCAGATTTATGGAAAAAAAGTGAAAGATGGCAAGGATATACCGCAGGGGAAGGAATAATGTTTAATCTCAAAGATAGACAAGGTAAAGAATTTGGTTTAGCTCCAACTCACGAAGAGGTTATCACGAGTATTGCATCAGAGACCATAAATTCCTATAAGCAACTACCTCAATGTTTTTATCAAATACAGACAAAATTTAGAGATGAAATAAGACCAAGGTTTGGATTGATGAGAAGTAGAGAATTTATAATGAAAGATGGTTATTCTTTCCATTCTTCAGAAAACGATCTAGCCTCTTTCTATGAAAAGGTAGGCAATGCTTATGAAAATATTTTTAAATCTTGTGGACTGCAGACAGTAGGGGTTGAAGCTGATAGTGGAGCAATTGGAGGTGCCTCCTCTAAAGAATATATGGTCACTGCTGATGCGGGGGAAGATTCCATTTTATTTACTCAAAGTGGTTCTTATGCTGCAAATATTGAAAAAGCTGTTTCTATACCCTCTCAACCTATTCCACTAAAAGATAATATTGCAGAGTTGCTGGAAACACCTCAACAAAAAACAATCCTAGAGGTTTGCGATAATAATAATTTAGACCCTAGTCAGATTATTAAAGTAGTAATATTCCTTGCACAGTTCGAGAGTGAATTTGAGGTCCCAATTCTTGCATGCATACGAGGTGATCAACAAATTAATGAAATAAAGCTTTTTAACTTAATCAACAAACTTCATAATTCCAATCTCCTTAGTCTTAAAAAGATTGAAGACAAAAATACTATAGAAAAAAATATAGTTGATTTGCCCTTTGGTTTTATCGGGCCAGATTTAGATAATAAAACTATTAAAGCCAGTTCTAATTGGGATAAAAAATGGACAAGAATAATTGACTATTCTGCAAATAACCTTTCGAAGTTTATAAGTGGTGGGAATAAAGTTAATTTCCACAAAGTTTTTCAAGAATTTTCTTTTGCTTCGAAAGACTATCTAATTGGGGATATCAGGAATGCTAAAAAAGGGGATAAAGTAAAAATTGATGATAATGAGGAACTTGAAGAAAAAAAAGGTATAGAAATTGGACATATTTTCCAATTAGGTCAAAAATATAGTGAAAAATTAAATGCTAAATTTTCTGATAAGGATGGCCAATTAAAAAATTTGTGGATGGGTTGTTATGGAATTGGAGTGACAAGAATAGCTCAAGCTGCAATTGAACAGCATCATGATCAAAAGGGTATTTGTTGGCCAATCCAGATTTCTCCTTTTGAAGTTATTATTATTCCAACGAACCTAAAAGATCCGATTCAAAGAGAACTTACTGAGCAAATTTATAATAATTTTTTAAAAAATAAAATTGATGTCCTACTTGATGATAGGGGCGATAGAGCGGGTGTGAAATTTAAAGATGCAGAATTAATTGGTATACCTTTTCAGATAATTATTGGTAGAGATTCTATTAATAAGGAAGTAGAACTTATATGCAGAACGAATAATACTAAATTTAAAATTAGTGCAGATAAATTGTTGGAAACATTTATTTCGGAATCAAAAATAATGTACAATAAAAACTCTTAAGGCTAAATTTATTGGAGCTTAGTTATGTTAATGAAATGGACATCAGAATTAATTTTTAGAAATATTACGAAAGCTATATCTTATGCACTTTCTTTGATTGTTGTTTTTACATTATTTAGCTCCCCTTCTTTAGCTGTAAAAACCTCAATGACAGGTGACTATGCAAAAGATACAATTTCAGTTGTCAAAACACTACAAATCGCTGTTGATACTCCAAAAGATTCTCCAAACAAAGATGAAGTAAGAAGTGAGGCTCTTACCCTTATAACTGACTATATTTCCAGATATAGAAATAGAGGGATGGTTAATAAAACACAATCATTTACCACAATGCAAACAGCATTAAATGCTATGGCAGGTCATTACAAAAACTTTGCAAGTAGACCTTTACCGGATAAACTTAAGGAGCGTTTAACCAAAGAATTTTCTCTTGCTGAAAAAATGGTTCTAAGAGAAAGTTGATACAATTCATTTACTTTTTTAAAGTTAACCAAGATTTTTGAATATATTAAATATTCGCACAAAAATAATGCTCTTCTAAAATTGGCCAATGTTGTTGTAATCGGAGCCCAATGGGGTGACGAAGGAAAAGGTAAAATAACTGACTTACTTAGTCGTTCGGCAGACGTTGTCGTTCGCTACCAAGGGGGAGTAAATGCAGGTCATACTATAGTTGTAGATGATAAAGTCTTAAAATTACATTTAATCCCCTCAGGGATACTTTATAAAAATACTTCTTGTCTAATAGGGTCAGGGACTGTTGTAGATCCCAAAATCTTGCTTAAAGAAATCGATATGTTAATTGATAATGGAATTGATATCTCAGGATTAAAAATTTCATCAACATCACATGTAACAATGCCATACCACCGAATTTTAGATGAAGCGATGGAGGCTGATAGAGGTTCGAACAAAATAGGGACAACAGGTCGTGGTATTGGCCCAACTTATGCGGACAAGTCACAAAGAAATGGCATTAGAATAAGAGACTTGCTCAATAAGGAACGGCTAAAGGAAGTAATCGAAATTCCATTAAGAGAAAAAAACGGTCTATTAGAAAAAATATATGGCATTAAACCACTTCAATCAGAAGATATCGTTGAGGAATATCTTGACTATGGGGAAAGATTATCAAAGCATGTAGTTGACTGTACGAGGACTATCCATGCAGCCTCAAAAGACAAGAAGAATATCCTTTTCGAAGGTGCTCAAGGGACTCTACTTGACTTAGATCATGGAACCTATCCTTTTGTTACCTCATCAAACCCTATATCAGGAGGGGCATGTATTGGGGCTGGAGTGGGTCCGACTTTAATTGATAGAGTCATAGGTGTCGCAAAAGCTTATACCACAAGAGTAGGTGAGGGGCCATTCCCAACGGAATTGCAAGGGAGTATTAATGATCAACTCTGTGATAGAGGCAGTGAATTTGGAACCACTACTGGGAGAAGGAGAAGATGTGGGTGGTTTGATGGAGTTATTGGTAAATATGCTGTATCTGTAAATGGTCTTGATTGTTTGGCCGTTACGAAACTAGATGTGTTAGATGAATTAGATGAGATTCAAGTTTGCATTGCATATGATCTCGATGGAGAGAAAATTGACTACTTTCCTACCAATTCAGATGACTTAAAAAAATGTAAGCCAATCTTCAAAAAATTAAAAGGTTGGCAATGTTCAACTGCAGATTGCAGAAAACTATCTGATCTACCAGAAAATGCTATGAATTATCTCAGATTCTTAGCTGAATTAATGGAGGTTCCAATTGCTATTGTCTCATTGGGGGCAAATAGAGATCAAACTATAGTAATTGAAGACCCAATCCATGGTCCTAAAAGAGCACTTCTTAGGTAATTTAGTTTCAAATTAATGATGGAACCCTTTAGACATTTTGAACATATTAAAAAGGTTGATCTCATTGGCCTGGGCAATGCAATAGTAGATATTATTGTAAATATTGAAGATGAGTTTCTTGAGATAAATAATCTTGATAAAGGATCAATGAATCTCATTAATTCTGATGAATCTCAGAGATTGTTAAAAAATTGCAAAGTGATCAAACAAATATCAGGTGGGTCCTCAGCAAATACCGTTGTTTGTTTAGCAGAATTAGGTAATCATGTGCAGTTTATTGGAAGGGTGAAAAATGATAAATTTGGGAATTTCTTTTCAGATGATATAAAAAAAAGTAAAACTATATTTAATACTCCACCAACTATTGAAGGTGCTTCAACAGCTCATTCAATTATTTTGATTACACCTGATGCACAAAGAACTATGTGCACTTACCTAGGAGCATCTATAGAGTTTGAACCAGAAGATATTGACTTTACTATAATTAAAGAAAGTAAATACTTATATTTAGAAGGATATTTATGGGACAGCGAATTAGCTAAAAAAGCTTTTATTAAAGCTGCCCAAATTGCAAAACAATCTAATACAAAAATAATCCTTTCATTATCTGATTCATTTTGTGTAGATAGACATCGTGAAAGTTTCTTGGAATTAATTAATGAATATGTAGATATTCTTTTTTGTAATGAATCCGAGGTGTTAAGTCTATTTAAAAATGATAAATTAGCAAGCTGCCAAGAACACCTATCTTCCTTATGTGAATTAGTCATAGTAACTCTTGGAAGCAATGGTTCTCTCATAGTTAACAAAAATAATGTTCAAATAATTGAGTCAATAACAAAAGGCAAGATTATTGATACTACAGGAGCGGGAGATATCTATGCGGGAGGATTTATCCATGGATTAATAAACAATTGTTCCCTGAAAAAATGCGGAGAGATAGCTTCAATTTGTGCGGGACAAATAATTACGCAATTAGGATCTAGATCAGATATAGATCTTAAAGAGTTAATAAAATAAATTTAATCAAATAGTCTTACTTAACCAATCATAATATTTCATCTCAGCATGGTATTTTTTGTAAATAATTTGAGGGACATCATATTTGGAATTGTTATTTAAGAACTCAATTAAACAATCTTTAAATTCTAGTTTACTTTTTATTGTGATTTCAAACTCTTTAGTTTCTTCAATATCATCATCCCACTTATAAATTGAAAAAATTTGCTTTATCGAAACACAAGCTGCAAGTTTTTCTTGTATTAGTAATTTAGCCATTCGCAAAGCATTTGCTTTACTTGATTCAGTTGTGATGATAACTAATATTTCCATAATGAATTAAATATCAATATTTTTTAATTATGTGATTTATCAAATTGTGATATTGATTAAAAGAGTAAGAATAATCATTTTCAACTTGCGGCCTTTTAACCAAAAATAACTTCATTTTACTTCCAGAAACTATTCTCTCCCAGTTTTTCTGAGAATAACTTCCAGATTCTCTGCATAGAACATAATCTATCTCCCAAAAATCACAAAGTTTTTTTTCTAAAATGCTTTTATTATTTTTACTCGGTTCAAGTATTGCTATGTTTGAATTTTTAATACATGATCCAAAAGCTTTAGTAATACTTTCATAAGTTGGAAGTACCCTTGTAAATACATTTGCTTTATAATTCATATAATAATCAGCTGTATCGTTAAGGAATCTTGATCCTATTGCCAGAAGAATATTCTTATTTTCTATATCAATGTTATTTATATCCTTTAAATCATTAATATAAAAGAAATTATTAATGTTATTTATTAGAGATTTCCTCTCAAATAGTAAGAGAGGTATATTAATCTCTTTACAGGCATTATTAAGATTTTTAGAAATTATTAAGGAAAACGGATGAGTAGCATCGACAACGCATGTGATTTTATTTTTATTTATAAAATTAATTATTTGATCTCTATTATTTAATTTACCCGTAATGATATGTAACTTTGGATTTTCAATATAAGCTTGCCCTGCTTTATAAGTTAAAACGCTTGCAAAAACTGAATAATTAAGTTCAAGAAGCCTATTAGCGATTACAGGTCCATCCGAAGTTCCTGATAGGATCCAAACATTTTTATAGCAATTTTCTTGATTCTGCATCAGTATGTCTTTAATTAAATAGTTAGTAATGAATCATTGTTTAATTCAGGCGGTAATTAATAGCGCTCCCCAAATGAGGTATACCAAAGAAAACCAAACTCCAATTGCAGAAATGATAGTTAATTTTAAAGGATTACGGAGTGAAGATCCAACCAGAGATCTCAAGATCATAGGATGGGGAAATATTGCCCAAGAAATGGTAGATGAACTAAAGGAAGGGCAAAATATTGTTATTGAGGGACGTTTAAAGATGAATTCTGTCACTAGACAAGACGGAACAAAAGAAAAGCAACCTGAACTAACAGCCTCAAAAATTCATCAAATATCTTCAGTTAACGTTTTTAATTCTGATCAAAAAGAAAATAATGATTCATCTGAAAATAAAGAAATCACTAAAAAATCTAGTTGGGATAGTTCACCTTTAGTACCTGAAGTTGATGAAATACCTTTTTAAATCAAATATCAACATTATTTTCTTGAACACTTATAATTAATTTGCTTATTTTTCTTTCAAGTGCGGCAAGTTCGCTTCTGATTTCAGGCCATTTACCCTTATCAAGATTTTCTAGTAGCCATGCTCTATCTTGATCAAGTTTAAAAATTAAATCTCCTTGATTTGCAGTATTAGGATCTTGCATAATACTTGTTAGCCCATCTAAAATCATTCTACTAAATCAAAATGAAGAAATACTTATCGCCTGGAAACTTAATCGTAACAGCTGGGGGTATATTAGCTTTTGTTGGGATGACTGCTTATTTTACAGACTCAGTGAATTTAAGTGTACCTACTTTTTTTTATGGAGTACCTATTTTCCTAATTGGATTAGGCTTAAAGACTTCCGAAATACCTCCTGTAGAATTGTTTGACAAGATAAATTTTGCGACAAATAAATTTAACAGACCAAAAGAATTAACAGCACTAGTTAAAGATGTTACGAGATGGAGGTATGGGATAAAAGCTCATCTTGAATCGTCATTAGAATCTTTAAATTTGTGGGACGAGGATAACCCCCCTCAATTAAAAGAAATAGAAGAAATTACAAAGGAAGAAAAAAATGGTCTCAGAATGCGTTTCGAATTAAACGCTGTCCCTCTAGAAAAATGGATTGAAAAACAAGAAAGATTAAATAGGTTTTTCGTCAAAGGTCTTGAATCAGAATTTATTATCGACGATAATAAAAAAGAATTTGATTTTATTCTCTTTTATTGAATATAGGGATATATTTGTAAAAACCTAATTTCTCAATTCAATCAAGTTTTAATGAATTTTAATAATGAATGATTCTCAAAGAGTATCAATATTAAGCGAAGCACTTCCATATATACAAAGTTTCTCAGGGAGAAAAATTGTTATCAAGTATGGTGGCTCTGTTATGGAGAATGATAATTTAAAAAATGCTTTTTTTAGAGACATAGCACTTTTATCAACGGTTGGGGTTTGTCCGATAGTAATTCATGGAGGTGGTCCCGAGATTAATAATTGGTTAAAGAAATTAGAAATTTCTCCTAAATTCGAAAATGGATTAAGAATTACTGATCAAAAAACAATGGAAGTTGTCGAGATGGTTCTAATGGGTAGAGTTAACAAACAAATTGTAAAAGGCATTAATAAAACTGGATCCTTAGCTGTGGGAATATCAGGTCTTGATGGCAACTTAATTCAATCTAGAGAACTAGGGGATGGGAGCCATGGATTAGTGGGAGAAGTTACAAAAATCAATCCTGAAGTATTAGATCCACTTATTTCTAAGGGATATATCCCAATTATTTCTAGCATTGGATCAACCTTGGAGGGTATTTCCCATAACATCAATGCAGATTTTGTTGCTGGAGAAATTGCTGCTGCAATAAATGCAGAAAAACTTATTCTTCTTACTGATACTCAAGGGATTTTAAAAGAAAAAGATGACAAAAATAGTCTTGTTGAAAAAACTAATCTTAAAGAGGCAAGAGATTTTATTGATAAAAAAATTGTGACTGAAGGTATGATTCCAAAGACAGAATGTTGTATAAGAGCTTTAGCCCAAGGAGTCAAAGCAGCTCACATAATTGATGGAAGGATAGAACATTCATTACTTCTTGAGATTTTTACAAATTCCGGAATAGGTACAATGATAGTCGCCTAAACCATGAAAACTTATGAGCAAGTTTTAGGAACAGTAGAACTTGCTTTAGCTAAAGGTGAGTATCATTATTGTATTGAATTTCTTTTGCCCATAATCGAATCATTTCCTTTATCAAGCAAAGAGGGAGTAAATTTAAGAACAATCTTAATTACTGCTCTTTGTGGTATCAATAAAAAGGAGGAGGCTAAAAGGTTTTGTAAAGAACTTCTAAAATCTTACGATAATAAGACGAGAGAAAATGCAAAATATTTGATGGAAGTTATAGACTCTCCTGACATTAAAAAGCCAGAAAATTGGAACGTACAGTTTGAAAGCGACTCATCACTCAATAAAAAATCTCTTAACTCACTGCGCAAAAAAAGAGAAGTATTGAAAAAAAAATTTATTAATGTAACTGAGACACCAACTGGAGAAACAAAACCTTTTCAGAAGGGCTTTTCACTGATCATTTTTTTAATACTATTATTATTGATCCCACTATTAAGTGGCTGCGTTAAAGTTGAGGATACTCTTGATCTTAGTGAAATTGATTCAATAACTAATAATCTTGTTATAGAGAGTAAATACATTAAAAAATTTCCTTGGCAATTAAAATTTGAAGAGAAAGTCAAAGATATATTTCTTGACGCAGAAATTGGACAAGAAGAATCAACTTTTTCCATGAAAAATAAAAATCTCGATCTTGAGAATGCAAAGCAAGTTCTTAAAATAATCCAAAATACAGCAGGAGAGTTAGCGGGAGGATCAACAAATATGGAAATTAAAACTACTCAAAAAAACTTCATTTTTTTTAAAAAATATTTCTACAGATTAGATTTAGATCTTAACTCTATTCAAGGTATTGATGATTTAGAACTCATTTTCAAAATTATTCACCCTAATAAAGCTAGGCTTACCGGTACAAATAATTCAAATTTAGAAATAAAAAGAAATCTAATAATTTGGAATTTAAATCAAGGGAAAATGAATAGTCTAGAATTTTCTTTCTGGAGCCTCAACAAATTTCTGATTGGAATATCTATTATTTTTATAATCATAATATTAGCTTATTCATTAAGGTTCTATAGATTTAAATTAGGTTCAGATTTACCTCAACTTCCATCCAAGTAATTACAACTCTACTGGATTAACATCAATTGTTAAAAAAACAGTTTTTGGAATAAGTTTCCATAATAGAAATCTATCTGGCAAAGGTATCTTTGAGCCTTCAGGACCATGTATTAAAATCTGCCATCTAAATTTCTTGCCAACTTTAGCAATTAAACTAGGAGCAGGGCCAATTAATTTCCAGTTCTTTTTTTCACAAAAATTAAGTAGATATTTTGCTAATTTTATTGCAATTGATTCAGTTAATTCATAATTTTCACCTGATAATTTAAGAAGACAAATCTTGCAAAATGGGAATAAATTGGCATCTTTTCTCAATTTCGAATTTTCAATTAAAAATCTTTCGTAATCTCTTTGCTGAAGATATGAAATTACAGGATGGTTAGGTTTATATGTTTGAAAAATAACTTTTCCTTTTTTTTGAGCCCTGCCTGCCCTCCCAGCTAATTGCAAAAACAATTGTAATGATTTTTCTTCTGACGAAATATCTGGACGATGCAGCAAGCCATCTGCTGCTATTACTACTGAAAGAGTAATATTGGGAATGTCAATCCCTTTTGCCAACATTTGAGTTCCTACAAGAATATCTGCATCACCCCTAGAAAACTTTGTAAGAATATCTCTATGACCATCCTTTACTGAGGTTGTATCTCGATCAAAACGAAGAACTCTTAATTCAGGAAATTCTTCATTTAAAAACTCTATAACTCTTTGTGTCCCTATTCCAAAAGGTTTGAAGGCATTAGAATTACAATCTGGGCAACGATTTATCGGTCTCGATTTATGATCACACCAATGACAGCTTAACCATTTTTTTCCTTGCGAACCGAGATGTACTGATAAAGGGACGTCACAATTTGGACAATTTATTAAGTATCCACAATTCCTACAACTTAAAAAACCACTATGTCCCCTTCTAGGGATCAAAATTATTGCTTGTTCATTCTTTAAGGGTAGTTTAGGAATTAATTCTAATAATTCGCTAGAAAAAATTTTCATATTTCCTTTCTTAAATTCATCCCGCATATCAATAATTCTTATTTCAGGAACCTCATTCAATGAGGTCCTTTGCATCATTCTTACCAACTTAAAATTCTCTTCATATATACATTTTTTCCAGGTCTGCATTGATGGGGTTGCGCTTCCAAAAATGAGCTTTGCAGAATTCATTTTTACTATTTCAATAGCAACTTCTCTTGCGTCATAACAAGGCATAGGACTATCTTGCTTATATGAAGAATCATGTTCTTCATCCATAATTATTAATCCTAGATTTTTAATTGGGAGAAATACTGCTGACCTTGTTCCTATTACTATTAAAGGTTCATTAGTATTAATGATTTTCTTCCAAACTAAAGTTCTATGGTTTGAAGAGCAGTTACTATGATATTCATAAACGACATTTTTAAATCGACTACTAAATCTATCAATAAGTTGAGGAATCAGTCCAATTTCTGGGGCAAGTATTAAACAACTTTTTTTATTAACCAATTGATATTCAGACATTCTCATATAAACTTCTGTTTTACCTGAACCTGTTTCGCCCCATAGCACTAGCACATTTCCAGGTTTCATTGATTGAAATTCTTGAAATGCAATTTTCTGCTCTCTTGTAAGATTTGGTTTTTTAATTGCACTAGGATCACTTAAAAAGCAATTTAATTTAGGATTAGTTGATTTCTTCCTTTTAGATTTAACAAGGTAATTTTTACTAACCATTGTGTTAATTAGGGGGTAATTAAACCCAGACTTGATTAATTGACTTTGCCAATTACCTTTCTTGGGCAAATTATTTATTAATAAAAATTCTTTCTTGGTCAATTTATTTTTTCTATTATCAAATTCTTTTGTAGTTTCAATCCAAATTTGATCTTTGAACCCTTCAGAATTTTTTTTATATTTACCAATCCAACCTGGTGGGAATGCCGTTTTATACATTTTTAAATTGCTAACCATATAAATAGAAGCAAGGGACTCTATCCATTTTCTCCACCATTCATCAACTATTTTTTTCTGTAAAATATTTTCAACAAACAAATATTTTATACTTCTTCTTTCAGTAATATTTGTTTCATTTATATTAATTTTCAGAAAGTTTTCTTTGGATATCACTAACCCATTTAATAACCTCTCTCTAAGTTTTACAGTTACAATATCACCAACTTCTACACCAAGATTTTTTCCATCTAAATAGTAAAAGCTACTCCTAGTACTACCTATATCAAGCAAAACCTCGAATTTATAAGAGATATTCGAAAACTGATTACTTGCCGGCTTCAAAACTTTTTCTTAGTATTGGATTGTTGAACATTCCACAAAGTGTTTTTTGCACATTGTAAGTATCCTGCTCTTAAGGGAGACATGAAGCTTGGATCATTGAGTAAAAACTCAAAAACTGATCTGCCTGTCTGAGAAATCCCAAGACTTTTTACTTTAGGTAATCTATAGCACTATTTAAATTTTTCAACAATTTAGAAAAACTTTTTTTATTAACATTTTGCGAAAAAGTTCTTTTTAACATTAAGGAGATTTTTACTACTAAATGTATAAATTAGCCCTAAATAAAATTTTATCTAGTTAAATTCACCGTAGAAAGGAGTAAATTATGTGTCCAGTCGCAGCAGAATCAAAAGATTCTAAGTCTATGTCGAAAAAAAAGATTAATAAAAAAATTAATACCGATTCAGAAACTGAAATTGCATTAGATAGTAATAGAAATATTCAAAATTTGCAGTCATCCTCAGATTTAAACGAAAGAAACATACAAAATAATAATGAATTTAGTGATTCTGATGAAGAAGAAAAAGGTCTTGGGAATATAAAGATTGGACCAAAAGGGATATACACTGAAGATTCAATAAGAGTTTACCTCCAAGAGATTGGAAGAATTAGACTTTTAAGACCCGACGAAGAAATTGAACTTGCAAGAAAAATTGCTGATTTACTTCAATTAGAAGAACTAGCAACTCAATATGAGTCTGAGAAGGGCCATTTCCCATCTGTTAGAGAATGGGCCGAATTAATAGATATGCCCCTTTCCAAATTCAGAAGAAGACTTCTTTTAGGAAGAAGAGCCAAAGAAAAAATGGTTCAATCAAATTTAAGATTGGTTGTTTCCATTGCAAAAAAATATATGAATAGAGGTTTATCATTTCAAGATTTAATACAAGAAGGAAGTTTAGGGTTGATCAGGGCAGCGGAAAAATTTGACCATGAAAAAGGTTATAAATTCTCTACTTATGCCACCTGGTGGATTCGCCAAGCCATCACTAGAGCAATTGCAGATCAAAGTAGGACTATTAGATTGCCAGTTCATTTATATGAAACGATATCCAGAATTAAAAAAACCACAAAAGTTCTTAGCCAAGAATTTGGAAGGAAGCCAAGTGAAGAAGAAATTGCTGAAAGTATGGAAATGACAATTGAGAAATTAAGATTTATAGCCAAAAGTGCTCAGCTGCCAATTTCTTTAGAAACTCCAATAGGTAAAGAAGAAGACTCAAGACTTGGAGACTTCATTGAAGCTGACATAGAAAATCCAGAGCAAGATGTTTCTAAAACTTTATTAAGGGAAGATTTAGAGGGAGTGCTTGCAACTCTAAGTCCAAGGGAAAGAGATGTTCTTAGATTGAGGTATGGAATTGATGACGGAAGAATGAAAACTCTTGAAGAAATTGGACAGATTTTTGATGTGACTAGAGAAAGAATTAGACAAATAGAAGCAAAAGCTCTTAGAAAGTTAAGACATCCAAATCGAAATGGGGTTTTAAAAGAATATATAAAATAAAAAAAGTTAAGTATAATTTTTAGCTTTAGAAACTTGCAAAAGAATAGCTTAAAATAGATTCGACTTTATTTTAATTCAAAATCAAAATAATATTTAATGACTAATTTTAAGCTGAAAATAGCTAGTAGAAGAAGCAAACTAGCAATGGTTCAAACTTTATGGGTTAAAGATCAACTAGAGAGGAATATTCCCAATTTAGAGGTATCTGTTGAAGCCATGGCAACTCAAGGTGACAAAATCCTGGATGTAGCCTTAGCGAAAATAGGCGACAAAGGCTTATTTACAAAAGAACTTGAAGCGCAAATGCTGGTGGGCCATGCAGATATAGCAGTACATTCTCTTAAAGATTTACCAACCAATTTGCCTAATGGCCTTAAATTAGGATGCATTACAAAAAGAGAAGATCCTGCAGATGCTTTAGTCGTAAGCAAAAAAAATAACTGTTATAAATTAGAAACTTTACCTGAAGGTTCAATTGTTGGAACAAGCTCTCTAAGAAGACTTGCACAATTAAGAAATAAGTACCCACATCTTGTTTTCAAAGATATCAGGGGAAATGTTATTACAAGAATTGAAAAATTAGATGACGGGGAATTTGATTGTATAATTCTTGCGGCCGCTGGTTTAAAGAGATTGGGCTTTGAGTCAAGAATTCACCAAATTATACCAAGTGAAATTTCCCTTCATGCCGTTGGCCAAGGAGCCTTAGGCATTGAATGTAAATCTGATGATAAAAAAGTTTTAGAAATTATAAATGTCTTAGAGGATAAACCCACTAGTCAAAGATGTCTGGCTGAAAGGGCTTTTTTAAGAGAGCTTGAAGGTGGATGCCAAGTCCCAATAGGTGTTAATAGTAAAATTGATAATGAACAACTTTGCCTTACTGGTATGGTTGCATCTCTTGATGGAGAAAGGCTTATTAAAGATCAATGTATTGGCAATATTAATGATCCCGAAGAAGTAGGCAAAGCACTAGCTAAAAAATTAAAGCAGCAAGGTGCCGAAGAAATACTAAGCGAAATATTTGAAAAATTTAGAGAAAAATAAAATTTGTTAATTTACTAATTTAGGATCAATTTCTTTTTTGTATCTCTCTTCACAATCTTTAATCACTTTAACAGCTTCTTCTATCCCAAAAAAACCATTAACAGTACATGTTCCAGGTTTTTTTAGATCTTTGTAGTGCTCCCAATAATACTTTGTTTCTTTTAACCAATGATCTCCAAGGTCTTCAAAACTTGAGATATGATCCATTCTTTTATCATCTGCGAGAACCGCTATTACCTTATCATCAACCTCTCCACCATCATCAAATTTCATCACCCCAATAATCCTTGCTTCCACAATAGATCCAGGTATCAATGGCTCAGTTACACTAACAATTTCGACATCAAGTGGATCTCCATCTTCATCCCATGTCCTTGGTATACATCCATAAGCAAAAGGATAAGCGAGTGAAGAATAACCTACCCTATCAAGTTTAAGGTGGCCCGTTTCTGTAATTAATTCATATTTATTTATAGTATTAGAGTTCAATTCAACAATAGTGTTTATTATTGTATTTGAGCTATCAGTGAACGCATTTAGTATGTGTAATAAATTTGGTGTAACCCTACTTGGGGGTTGATTAAGGTTTGCCATCAAGAAATAATTTTTATTTATCTTACATCCTCACACTCAACCAAATTCTTTAAAAGTAATTTTTCAGCAAAAATCGTTTATTTTAGACTTTAAATGATTAATAAAATAGTTTGGTGATAGTTCTTCTTTAGTTACCGTCCTTATTAATTCCATAGAATTAACTGACCTGCCATATTTATGAACATTATTTCTTAACCAAAATATGATTTTTTGATATTCACCATTTTGGATTAAATCATCTATCAAACCAATTTCTCTTTCCATTTGAAAAGATATTTGCGCACTTATAAGATGACCTAGCAAATATGAAGGGAAATATCCAAACGCACCTTCACTCCAATGAACATCTTGAAGACAACCTTCTGAATCATTAGATGGTTTTATTCCTAAAAGTTCACCATATCTTTTATTCCATTCCTCTGGAATATCTTCAGCGGGTAAGCCTCCTTCAATTAAATCTATTTCTAGTTCGGTTCTAACCAAAATGTGTAAGCCATAAGTCAATTCATCTGCCTCAACCCTATTTAATCCTGCTTCCAAATGATTAATAGATTTCCATAGATCAAAATAATTATTTAATGTACATCCAGCTGCAACAAATTTGTTAAAAAATCTTTTAGAAAAAGATTTGGATTTAACTATTCTATTTTCCCAAAATAAAGATTGACTTTCATGAATACCCATAGAGGTTGCTTGACCTAACGGCCAAGAAAACCATTGATGACTTTGAGATGGCAACCCCTGCTCATAAATAGAATGCCCCCACTCATGCGCAGTTGCTAAAAAACTTGATAATGGTTCACCTTCGACAATTCTTGTCGTAATCCTGTAATCATTAGGCCCTAATGTAATCGAAAAAGGATGGGGAGATTTACCAACAACAACTAGATCTTTATCTCTCCCAAACTCATCAAGTAATCGAGAACATAAATTATGTTGAGATTCTGGACTCAAATCCCAGTAATATTTCTTAGATTTATTAATACCTCTAATCAACTCTGGGAGAGTGTCTTTCAAAGGCTGGAACATTTTATTCAGCCACTTTAAAGTTAATTCAGGCTCATAGGGTTGGGCTAAAGTTTCCCATGGTGAATATTGATCTGATATTTGTTTTGCCTCTTCAATCCGCAGTTTAACTAATTCTTCAAAGAAAGGAAGAAAAATTTTAAAATCTGATTTTTCCTTAGCTTCTTGCCAGCTTTCATACCCTTTAGATTTGGCCTTTGCTAGAGACTCAACTAATTTAGGATCTAAGTTTCTTTCTCTATTAAATTCCTTCAATAAAAGACTAATATTTCTTTCTTTATATTTTATGAAAAGTTGATTATCGGAATTTCGTTCAATATCTGCTAGTTCATTTTTAGCAGATTGTATTAAATTAGAAAATTCCTCGGAAGAATTTCTTTTATGCAATACTTTTGCAATATAAGTAAGTTGTTCAGACCTCCAAGAAGCACCTTTCTTTGGCATTCCAGTATTCTGATCCCAATAAAGTATATTTTGGATTGAACCTAATATTTGAGTTTCTTTAAGATAAGCCCCTAGCTTATTCCATTGAATTTCGGCCAAAGATTTAGATTTAATTAGATTTATTTTAAGATAAAAATTTTCATGTCTGTAGAAAAACATACATTGTTTATCCATAATAGAATATCAATTAATTGAGTTTGGACTAATATGGAACAAATATTTTCAAAATTAGAATTTTTAACCCATGGAGAGGGTTTTATTGACATCACAAATGATTTAAATTTATTTCTTGAAAAGAATAATTTTCATTCAGGAATTTTCAATTTAACTGCACTTCATACCAGTTGCAGCTTAACAATTAATGAGAATGCAGATCCAAATGTACTTTTAGACTTAAAAAAATATATGCAATCTATAGTCCCATATGATTCATACTTAACCTTGTCAAAGAACAGAGAAGCAATTACATATAAACATTATCAAGAAGGATCTGACGATATGCCCGCGCATATTAAAACATCTTTAACAAACACTTCTTTATCTTTGAGCTTTCAAGAAGGAAAAATCATGCTTGGCACATGGCAAGCAGTATATTTATGGGAACATAGATTTGATCAAAAAGAAAGAATTATAAATGTACATATAATTGGTGAGAAAAAGTAAGCTATTTATAATGTAATAAGTCAGATTAGTTATTTAATGAAACCTTACCTTTTACAAGATGGAGAATTGAAGGAATTAGCAGTCAAAATACCAGGATGGGAAATTAAATCAGAACAAATCAAAAGAGAATTTAACTTCGCTAATTTTATTGAAGCCTTTGCTTTTATGACTAAGGTAGCTTTAATCTGTGAAAAATATAATCATCATCCTAACTGGGAGAATGTTTATGCAAAAGTAATAATTAAATTAAATACACATGATCTAGGAGGTATTACGAATTTGGATCAAACATTAGCTTCGGAAATCAACAAAATTTTCGATTAATAAAAATATAAACTTATTTTCAACTATTCAAAATGTCTAAAAATTTATTGCCAGTTACTATTATTAGTGGATTTTTAGGTTCTGGCAAAACTACACTTCTAAATCATATTTTAAAAAATCAAGTTGGTATTAAAACAGCTGTTTTAGTCAACGAATTTGGAGAAATCGGAATAGATAATGACTTAATAATAGAAGGCTCAGAAGATATGATCGAATTAAATAATGGATGTATATGTTGCTCTATCAATGGCGAATTATTAAATACCGTATCCAAAGTTTTAGAAAGAGCTGAAAAATTAGACTATTTGATTGTTGAAACAACTGGATTAGCAGACCCATTACCAGTAGCCATGACTTTTGCGGCTGGTGATCTGAGAGAAAAAGTAAGATTAGATTCGATAATCACTGTTATTGATGGAGAAAATTTTGATTTTGAAATTAATAATACAAGTGTCGCCTATTCTCAAATTTTATACGGAGATATCCTTCTTCTTAATAAATCTGATTTAGTAAATGAAAAACAATTGAAGAAAATAGAGAAGTTTATAAATAAAATAAAAAAAGAACCAAGGATTTTGAGATCAACTAATAGTGAAGTTGCATTACATACAATAATGAGCGTGGGTCTATTTGAAACGGATACTTTTGAATTTGAGAAAAATAAAAAAAATATAGAACTAAATTCCCACGATCACTCTTCTCATTCCCACTATCACTCTTCTCATTCCCACGATCACTCTTCTCATTCCCACGATTTGATCAATAATATCGAAGGTTTTACCTCAGTTTCATATGAGACATTTGAACCATTTTCTTTAAGGAAGTTTCAATATTTCTTAGATAATCAAATCTCACAAAATGTATTTAGAGCAAAGGGAATATTATGGTTCATGGAAAGTGAAAGAAAACACATTTTTCACCTATCTGGAAAGCGGTTTTCTCTAGATGATGAGAAATGGACAAAGGAAAAATCTAACAAGATAGTATTAA
Organism: uncultured Prochlorococcus sp.; assembly: GCA_902534675.1. GTDB lineage: Bacteria > Cyanobacteriota > Cyanobacteriia > PCC-6307 > Cyanobiaceae > Prochlorococcus_A. The sequence continues at coordinate 8,535 of CACAQQ010000006.1, read as the reverse complement.
TTGGGAAAAACTTAGATCACCAAACTATTAAAAATCAACTGTCATCATGTAGATTTAATTCAGATTAGAGTTCATATTAGGATTTAATTAATTTTTGAAAATACGCATTAAAGGGTTTAAAAAAACATTAACAGAATTAAATTTTCTTTATTTCACTTCGTTTATTGTTTCACTCTTAGTAATCATTCCAATTTCCAATTTTCTTCTAGAGGGAATTGGTTACATTATTAGTGGAAATTTTTCATTAGGTATTGCTGGAGGAGAAGAGGTATTAGGCACTTTAAAAGTTCTAATATTGACGAGTTTTTTTGGCGGCGGGTTAGGAACTTTGAATGGATGGTTACTTTCAAATTGTGATTTTAAGTTCAGAAAAGTTCTCCGTATTTGTCAGCTAGTTCCACTAGCTGCCCCAGCATATCTAATAACAGCTATTTTGCAGGATTTAGGAAGTATTTTTGGGTATCAAATAACTGGTTTATGGTGGGGGGTATTAATACTTTCAATTTCTACTTATCCATATGTATTCATTCTTGCTAACGAAAGTTTTAATAAATTTGGAGTTAATCAAATCAATGCTAGTAGAGGATTAGGAGTAGGGCCTTGGAGCAGCTTCTTTAAAATCGCTTTCCCAATGGCGTTACCAGCACTAATAACAGGAATAAGTTTAATGTGTATGGAAGTAATGAATGAGTTAGGTACATTTGCATTATTAAACATACCAAGTATTTCTACTGGTATAGCTGAAAATTGGATAATTGAGGGTAATCCAAAAAGTGCTATTGGATTATCTTTGGTAGCCTTATTAATGATTTTCACTTTAATTATTTTCGAAAAGTTATCAAGAAAAAAATCAAAGAGGTGGAGTGAAAATCCTGCATCAAAAGATTCTCAAGGATGGGAATTAAACAAAACTAGAGCTTTTTTAGCAATAATCATATCTTTATTTCCTCCAATTTTCTCTTTTGGGATTCCATGTTTTTGGGTTCTACTCAATATAGATCTAATTCAAAAAGGGTTATCTATAGAATTACTTAGCCTATCATTAAGAACCATAAGTCTAGGACTTTTAACTGCATTAATAGCTATGCTATTCTCCTTAATAATTTCTTTAGTCAGACGCGCAAATAAAAGCTTTTTACTAGAACTAATAACAAATCTTGCGGGAATAGGTTACGCAATCCCAGGAACTGTATTAGCTTTATCTTTAATAAGCATTTCTTCTTCAAAATTTAATTTTATTGCTATTTGCTTACTAATTTGGGGTTATCTTGTCCGATTTCTAACTATCTCTAAGGGTTCTATCGATTCAAGTCTTGAGAGAATTTCTCCTAGTCTTGATGAAGCAGCACTTGGACTAGGAGAGAATTGGCTGGGTATCATCAAAAGAATTCATTTGCCTCTTCTTCAAGGACCAATATTCGTAGGATCACTTTTAGTTTTTGTTGACACGATAAAAGAATTACCCATAACCTTTATTTTAAGACCATTCGATTTCGATACATTATCTGTGAGAATATATCAATATGCTGGAGATGAAAGAATGGTAGAGGCAATATTACCGGCCATTCTTATCATGACTTTAGGCCTTATTGCATCAATGACATTGATACCAAGTTTAGAGAAAAAACACTAAATTCTTTTAGACACTTTTCTTATTAAGAAAGGTAAGCTTAGTAACAAATCTGCCGATGTAGATATAACCCTAAAATAAACTAAACTTATAAGAATTATATTTTCTGGAATACTTTTGCCAACAAATAAAAGTAGGCAAGCCTCAAAAACGCCAACTCCTCCTGGAGCTGCTGGGACTACCAAACCTATGGACCATGACAAAGAAAAAATTACTAATAAAAATATGATGTTCAGGGTATTACTTGTATAAAAAGTATTTAAGCAAATATAAAACCCAATAAATTTTGATAAAACAAAACCAATTTCAAGAAATAAAGCTCTAGAAGGGAAAAAAGAAACTATATTTATTCTCTCTTCAAATTGGCCCTTTGAATTTGGAAGTCTCAAAACCTCAAATACTTTCCCCTTAAGAGACCCTAATATTTTTAATATCAAAAAAATAAATTTTCTATTTAAAAATAATAGAGGAAAAATTAAAAAAAAATAAAGTGGTGAAAAAATTAATCCCATGGATGCCAAGAGAAAAGATCCACTCAACATAAAATAAGGTTCTATGAGCGTCGAATATAAAGCAATCTGTGGATTACTTATTTTTTTTATAAAATTAAATCTTTCAACAAAATGCCAAATCCCTCCCGGAACATATTTAAGAATATTGGTTAAAACATAGAAGGAAACTAAATTATTACTTTTAAATTCTTTCCCGAACCATTTAACAATATATTTCCATGCATAAGCGTTCAAGTAAATACTTAAAACACAAAATAAAAATGATAAAAATAGATTAATTCCATTACTTTCTAAATTGATATCAAAAGAAATTTGATCAATATTATCAAAAAAATAGATGCAAAAATATAACAAGCTTGAAATAAAGAAAATACTCTTTAAATTTCCAAAATTAATTTTTTTAATGAATTTCGAATGTGACTGATTACTTATATTAAATCTCATTTCCAGTTTTCAAATGCTTTAAATTTTTTACTTGATTCTTTTATTATTTTTCTTATTTCGTAAGTTGATATTTTATGCTCTAAATTTAATCTTAAAACCTCATCATTTTCTGGTTTCATAATTATTGATCCGTCTGGTTTCAAAGTTTGTTTAACTTTTATATTTCCAAAAATCGTTGAACATTCTCCTCTGCGTCTAAGTAATATCCACCTTGACTGAGTCCTCTCACGAACTCCAATAGTATTGGAATAATCAAACCATAATCGCCTAAAAAATTCTTTTTTCTCTATGGGCAAGATTGCTTGAATAGAAAATCCAATTCTATTTTTTTTCATATTGATAGCTTGATAAGAAACGTCATAAGCGCCCTCGATTCTAAGTTTCTCTACAAAATTAGATATATCTTCGGGTGTTTGATCATCAATCCATGCCTCTTGAATAGATATCTCTTCACACTTTGGACTAATTTGTTCATTATCGTTAATAGAAGAATCCTCAAATGAAGTAATTTTATAAACTCTCACCAAATTAGGGAATGGAAATTTTAGGTTTCCAATGCCTACTCCATAAGTGTTAATAGAAAATTTTAAAGGAGGTTCTTGATAGTCGACTAAATTAGCAAGTAAAGCAATGCCTGTTGGAGTTGAGAGTTCACCCTCAATAGAGTCACGAGTTGATAAAACCTTAATATTTTTTTGTCTTATTAGCTCTATTACAGCAGGAGGTGGTACAGATAATTTTCCATGTTCAGTTTGAACAAAACCTTTACCCAACATTGGTTCATTACAATAAACCCTCTGAGGATTTAAGTAATTCAATGAAGCACATGCCCCAATGATATCCACCAATGAATCTATAGCTCCAATTTCATGAAAATGAACATCATCAGATTTAATGCCATGAACTTTTCCTTCCGCAGTTGCTAAAGATTCAAATACTTCATAAATTATTTTTTTTAATTTATCTTCTAAGTGGCTACTTAAAAGAAGTTCCTTTATACTTTTCCAAGTTCTTTTGATAGGACTACAATCAATATTCTCAACCTTTGTCTTGATGCCTCGGATTGAACAACTTTTTGAATCCTCAAAGTCTAGTTGATATAGATCCTTTAATCCAAGATCAATAAGTGGCTGTTCAATAACTTTTTTAGGAACCCCTAAATCATAAAAAGCTCCTAACAACATATCTCCAGAGATGCCAGGAGAACATTCAATTAAAACATCTTCCATAAACCTAATATTTCTTAATTGGTATAATTGTGATAGTAATCAACCTTTCATTCTAGTTATTTAGAGAAAAATCTCTTTCAACAACTTCGTAACTAATTAATTTCAAAGCATTTCCATCTCTGTTGATATCTAAACTTACAAAACTATTAAGAAGTGCAAGAGACAGGTCTCCTTTTATGACTAATTTGAAATTTTTATTTTTTAAATTTTTTGACCTTGAATCAGAATTTATTTTAATGACAATTTCTTTTTTTTGATTATTGATAAAAACCAACTTTCCTCTAACAGAAAAATAATTATCTTTTAAATCTAATTGTTCTAGTAATTTGGAGAAGTTAGTTTTTGAAGAATCATTTGGGAAATTATTAAGTTGGTAAGGTTCCCAGATACCTGCAATCTGTAAATGCAAGTTTTGAGTATTTTTATTCTTTGGATAAACAACCCAATAATAACTTTTCTTTAAATCAATATGCTTTTTTAAAAGTGATAATGCTTTACCTAGAACTACTGTTTCAATTTTTTCGCCTTTATTATCAGTTAGATAGCCTTTATTTAATTGAGTATTATCATGGGGAGTAAATTTGCCATTAACAATACCAATTGCTCTATATTGAAGATGATTAGTAACTTTTGGAATGGGGTTTTTTAACATACTAAAAATTTAAAGTAACAACTTAACCTATTAAATTTCTTATTTTTCCTCCAAACTATTGTACGACTTTAACGCATCATCAATAGCATCAGAGGGATTAGTAGCATCATTCAAACTATTAAATCTTCTAATCATTTCCACAATTTCAAATGGATTAGTTGGAATTGCTGAACCATCTTTTTCTGTTTTAGTTGAACTATCGATTTGGAATTCTTCAGAAAAATATTCAGCATTTAAGAAATCACATTTAAAGGAAATTAAGGAAATTAAAAAAATAACTAGATGAACTGATTTAGAAGGTTTTTTACAACAATAAATTTTCATTTTATTAAATTTCAAAATTCTTTAATGTCAGAAATTTTTTGTTAACTTAATTTTACATAAGTATAGTAGAAATTTGTTAATAGCAACTTGGAATGTTAATTCTGTAAGATCAAGACTTTCACAAATAATCGATTGGATTAATCAAGTCGATCCTGAAATCCTTTGTTTGCAGGAAACAAAAGTCATAGATGATAGTTTCCCATTTGAACCTTTCGAAACCTTGGGATATTCAGTAGAAGTTTACGGACAAAAGTCATACAATGGTGTAGCGATTATTTCTAAAAATAAAGCTGAAAATATTAGGAAAGGGTTCTACGGTTTTACAAACACTGATTTTAATATTGAAACTTTTCAAGATCAAAAAAGATTAATTTCTGCTGATTTTTATGGAATTAAGTTCATAAATGTTTATGTGCCTAATGGATCATCACTAGAATCTGATAAGTTCATGTACAAAATAAATTGGTTGAATTGTTTAGCTTCTTTTTTGGATGAGCAAGAAAAAAAAGGAGAATTAATTTGTCTTGTGGGTGATTTTAATATTGCTCCATCTAACTTGGATATTCATGATCCGAAGAAATATGAAGGAGGAATAATGGCATCTGATATAGAGAGAAATGCACTAAATAATGTTCTGAAAGGAAGATTAATAGATTGTTTCAGGATTTTTGAAAAAAATACTGGTCATTGGAGTTGGTGGGATTACCGTAATAAGGCTTATGAATTAAATAAAGGTTGGAGAATAGACCATGTATACATAAGCAAAGCACTGTCATCAAAACTTAAAAGTTGTGTCATAGACTGCATGCCCAGAGGTAATTTGCGTCCAAGTGATCATGCCCCAGTAATAATAGATCTAAACTTGGACGAGATAAATGTAGATTTTTTTGAGGGTGAGGATGATTTTTTCGAAATATAAATACAGTAAGTTGAATTTTTATTAATTCCTCAAAACTCCTATTAATAAAGACTTGTCTAGGTTGATATTAATTTCTATCATGATTTTTTAAAAATTAATAATTTACAATCCAAACTATCGCAATAAAAATATCATAATGTAGAATTTCAATCTGATTGACAAAATTTTTACTTATTTCTAATTTAGAACATGAAAAGATTTTTCTCAAAGCATCATCTAGTTTTATTGTGACTGACATATTAAATAGAACCAAATCGGAAGAAATTTTCTCTGCCGCTCAAGAATTAATGCCTGGAGGAGTTAGTTCTCCAGTAAGAGCTTTTAAGTCTGTAGGAGGTCAGCCAATCATTTTTGACAGGGTCAAAGGACCCTTTGCCTGGGATATTGATGGAAATAGGTATATTGACTATATAGGAAGTTGGGGGCCTGCTATATGCGGACATGCACACCCTGAAGTTACAACAGCATTACAGGAAGCACTCGAGAAAGGAACTAGCTTTGGTGCTCCATGCGTTTTAGAGAACAAACTTGCTGAAATGGTAATAGATGCAGTCCCATCTGTCGAAATGGTTAGATTTGTTAATAGTGGAACTGAAGCCTGCATGGCAGTTTTAAGGCTTATGCGCGCATTTACTGGAAGAGATAAAGTTATTAAATTCGACGGTTGCTATCACGGTCATGCAGATATGTTTTTAGTGAAAGCAGGATCGGGTGTAGCCACACTAGGTTTACCAGATTCACCAGGAGTTCCTCGAACAACTACTGCAAACACACTTACTGCTCCCTACAATGATCTTGAAGCAGTCAAAAAATTATTTTCTGAAAATCCTGATGCCATTTCGGGTGTAATTCTTGAGCCTATTGTTGGTAATGCTGGGTTTATCACGCCAGAACCTGGATTCTTGGAAGGATTGAGAGAATTGACCACTGAGAATGGATCCTTATTAGTTTTTGATGAAGTAATGACCGGATTCAGAATAAGTTATGGAGGCGCTCAAGAAAAATTTGGAGTTACTCCAGATTTAACAACACTTGGGAAAGTGATTGGTGGAGGCCTACCTGTAGGAGCTTATGGTGGCAAGAAAGAAATAATGTCAATGGTAGCTCCTTCCGGACCGGTCTACCAGGCAGGTACTTTGAGCGGGAACCCACTCGCAATGACTGCTGGAATAAAAACGCTTGAACTACTCAAACAAGAAGGCACATACGAGAAACTAGAATCAACAACTTCTAGATTAATTGAAGGGATTATTCAGTCTGCAGAAAATAATGGCATAGCTATTAACGGTGGAAGTGTAAGCGCTATGTTTGGATTTTTCTTATGTGATGGGCCAGTTAGAAACTTTACCGAAGCAAAAACAAATGATGCTGAACTTTTTGGTAAGTTGCATAGAGAGATGTTACAAAGAGGAATTTATCTGGCCCCAAGTCCTTTTGAGGCTGGGTTTACATCATTAGCTCATAACGAAGAAGAAATTGATAAAACAATCGAAGCATTTGATCAATCCTTTAACGCTATAAAAAACTAATATCCAATTAACATTTAAAAAGGGATTTAAATAATTATCTTTTACCACCAACTATAACCGGTGGGCTTCCTCCTTCCGAACCTGGAAGGCCTGGAACAACTTGTGTACTACCGTCCCATTTATCGAGAAATAATTTGAAAAGGACTTGATCATCAAGACTTCTGTTTAATGTTTCATATCTAAGAGCTTCTTGTTCCGCAATTTCCACTTCTGTTTTTGCTCTTAGTAACTGTTGACCTGCTATTTGCTTTTGTTCAATAGCTGCTCTATATTCTTCAGCGATCTCCAAACCTGTCAAATCTAAACTTTTAACATCTACATAATCGAATGAATTAAGTTCTTGAGCAACTGTATCTCCAACTTTTTCAGAAATAACCGCAAACTCCGTAGCTATTGTCTCTAGTTCATATTGAGAAAAAACTGATTTAAGAGCCTTGAGTAAAGATGGTTGAACAATTTTTTGATAAACATCACTATTTCTACTTGCAATTGTCGCAAAAATTCTTCCTGCTTCATTAGGTTTTACTGAATACTTGACAGTAGCTGTAGCCCTAATAACTTGAAGATCCTTAGTTAAAGTTTCAAATTTTTCCGGTTGAACTTGAGTTTTAATATCAAATGGATAGACAGACTGAACAAATGGAAGTTTAAAATTTAAACCCGCTCTCCTTGAAGGTCCGCTTACTTTCCCTAAAGTAGTTACCACTGCAACCTGTCCAGAGGGTACTACAAAAAGTGATTGGGTGAGTAAAAGAAAGCCAGTAAATGATAAGACAATTAGTAATGTTGCAGTCCCGCCTGGACCAGTTGGAGTGACATTCTTAAAGGATGTTGACATTAAGTTTCTTCTTTTTTATTTATAATATTTAAACAAATTAATTAATGCATTAATAAGGCATTTAATTAAAATATTTTTTTAATAATTGTATTAAAAAATATTATTTTTATTAAATTTTTGATTTAAATTCTTGTAAAAGTTTTAAATAAAGATCCTCATCTATCTCTCTAATATCATATTCAGAAGGTAAAACACCATGCTTATGCTCATGCGCTGCCATCCAACAAAATTTCTCTATTTCTCCCTTTTTAAAACGAGGATATTCTTCTACTTTATTCAAAAGTGATTTAATAAGAGATTCTGAATAATCTTCCATTTTTAAAAATATTCTTACAAAATATTTTATCTAAAGTTATTAGCCTTTAGGGGAATGTTCAAAGACTCTTCCAAGTCACTTATAAGCTTAATTGCTAATTGAAGATCATTTTTGCTTTTGCTCGAGACTCTAAGAGTTTCTC
>CACAQQ010000005.1 GCA_902534675.1 uncultured Prochlorococcus sp. | reverse complement strand
GAGGTTTTAATTTTAGTTATGAAATCACCAAATAGCTTCACAGGAGAGGATGTAGTTGAACTTCATTGCCATGGAGGCATTATTCTAGTTAATAAAGTTTTAAAGAGATTATTATCTAGTAATTCTGGAGTTAGACTTGCGAACCCAGGAGAATTTAGTCAAAGAGCTTTTCTTAATGGAAAAATAGACCTTACTCAAGCCGAGTCGATTAATCAATTAATTAATGCAAGTAATACCAGATCAGCAGAGTTGGCTTTTAGTGGGGTTCAAGGAGAAATAAAGAAAAAAATAAATGATATTAAAAATGACCTTATAAATCAACTTTGCGAAATAGAAGCGAGAGTTGATTTTGAAGAAGACTTCACAGATTTTGATTACACCAAATATCTAAAAAACATTAAAAAAGTAAAAGAAAAAATAGAATTACTAATAGAAAATGCAAAAAGAAATTCATATATTCATAATGGAATATCCATTGCGCTTATAGGCAAAACAAATGTAGGTAAAAGCTCATTACTAAATTTACTTGCAAAAAAAGAGAAAGCAATCGTAACTAATATTCCTGGAACAACTAGAGATGTTATTGAAGTTAATTTAACTATTAATGATATTCCAATGAAAATAATTGATACTGCCGGCATAAGAGAAACTCATGAAAAAATTGAAAGTATTGGAATTAAAAAAAGTTTTGGGAAAATTAAAGAGTCAGATTTTATAATTTATATTTATAGTCTTGAAGAAGGATTTAATGAAGAAGACAAAAAAATAATACAAGAAATCCCCAAAGAAAAATTAATTACTATTTTAGGCAATAAAAAAGATTTAATTGATTGCAAAAATATTAATTCAAATGAGTTAAAAAACACAATTCTTATGAGTATTAAGAATAATGATAGTGAACGATTATTAATCGACACAATCATAAAAAAATGCGGATTAAAACAAGTAGAAAATATCAATATATTTTTAAACGAAAGACATCTAACAAATTTGTCTGCTTGCCTATCTAATTTAAATGATACTGATGAAATAATTGAAAATAAATTACCATTTGATTTGTTATCAATAGAACTGAGAGATGGCATTCAAAACTTATCTAAAATAACTGGTCAAGAATTAACAGAGGAACTTCTAGATAATATTTTTTCTAAGTTTTGTATTGGTAAATAAATTTGAGTTAAATTACATAGTGATATATAGTTGATTCTCTAACTTCTGTTGAATTTTTATTAATTAATTATTGTTTAGTTTAGTGGATTTAAATTCTCCAATAATAAGTAAGATCATTGATAATTGGATCGATGAAGATATAGGTAGGGGAGATCTTACAAGTCCTTCTATTACAGAAGAGAATGGTAATGCATATTGGATTGCAAAAGAAGGTGGTATATTTTGTGGTGTAGAGATTATAAAAGAAATTTTTAAAAAAATTGATTTAAAAATCAGTTCAAAATTTAATATCTCTGATGGAGATCAATTTGATAAAGATCAAAAACTCCTGGAAATATATGGACCTTCAAAAAGTTTGCTAGCCAGCGAAAGAATAGGCTTAAATATAGCAATGCATTTATCTGGAATATCAACATATACAAAGAATCTTGTTAATAAGTTAGAAGGTACAAATATAAAATTAGCAGATACTAGGAAAACTACTCCTGGCCTAAGAATATTTGAAAAATATGCATTCAAATGCGGAGGTGGAGTGAATCATAGAATGGGATTGTACGATGCAGCTATGATAAAAGAAAATCACATTGCATGGACAGATAATCTTAATAATGCAGTAAAAAAAATTCGACTAAATTCGCCTTTTACAACTCATATCATAATTGAAGCTGAAAATATCGAACAAGCAAAAGAAGCAGTATTAGCAGGAGCTGATAGTGTCTTATTGGATGAACTTAGCCCTGAAATAATCAAAAAAAACGTTCAAGAATTAAGAGATTTATCAATGAATAGCCCAAAAAAAGAAGTCAATAAAAATTTGATAATAGAAGTTTCTGGAATTAACCCTAAAGAAATTAGTAAATATCTAATAAGAGGTATTGATTTGATTTCAACAAGTTCTTCAATTACTAAAAGTAATTGGATTGATTTAAGTATGCGTTATATTAATTAATTATATAGATAAATAATTGAATAATTAATGCTAATCATTTTTAAAGAATTAACAAAACAATTTGAACAATCTCTTTTAGATAGTCTTGAAAAAAATAATAAAAAAGGAGAATTCGACAATCTTAGAAAAAATTTAGTTACACAATCATCAAAAGAAGAGTTTGGTGATTATCAATGTAATGTTTGTCTAAGTTTATCTAAAATATATAAAAAGAAACCAAGAGAGATATCTGACGATTTTGTTTATCTTTTAAATAAAAATAAAACCATATCAAAATTATGCAAGAGTCTAGAAATAGCAGGACCTGGATTTATAAATATAAAATTAAAAGATAAAGTTCTAATAAATGAAATCACATCAAATATTCAATGTCATAGGGCTGGCATACCTCTAATTAAAAAAGATTTAAATAGTGGTTTGTCTAACAAAGTTATTGTAGATTTTTCTAGTCCTAATATTGCTAAAGAAATGCATGTAGGGCATTTAAGGTCAACAATAATAGGTGACTCAATATCTAGAATTTTCGAGTTAAGAGGTTATGAAGTATTAAGACTCAATCATGTTGGTGATTGGGGAACACAATTTGGAATGCTTATTACTCAGCTGAAAGATTTATATTTAAATGATCTAGAAGAAATAGGAAAGATTAAGATAAGTGATTTAGTTGAATTTTATAAAGCATCAAAAAAAAGATTTGATAATGAATCTGAATTCCAACAAAGATCTAGGGAGGAAGTAGTAAAGTTACAAAGTGGAGATAGTAAATCGATCCAAGCCTGGAAATTGTTATGTGATCAATCGAGAAAGGAATTTGATGAAATCTATAAAAATTTAAAAATAAAAATAAAAGAAAGAGGTGAATCTTTTTATAATCCATTTTTAAAGTCAGTTATTGAGGATTTGAAGTTTAAAAAAATACTCATAGAAGATCAAGGAGCTAAATGTGTATTTTTAGATGGGATGACTAATAAAGAAGGCAAACCTTTACCGCTAATTATTCAAAAAAAAGATGGCGGTTTTAATTATGCCACCACGGATCTTGCAGCTATAAGATACAGATTCAATAAAGCGCCTAATGGAGATGATGCTTCAAGAATTATTTATGTAACTGATCATGGACAAGCAAATCATTTTGCTGGAGTTTTTCAAGTTGCAAAAAAAGCAAAATGGATCCCAGATAAGTGTCAAGTAGACCATGTCCCTTTTGGGTTAGTTCAAGGAATTGATGGCAAAAAACTAAAAACAAGAGAAGGTGAAACAATACGTCTAAAGGATTTATTAAATGAAGCGGTTAGAAGAGCAAAAGAAGATTTATTGAAAAGATTAGAAGATGAAGATCGTTACGAGACCGAAGAGTTTATTGCAAATACTTCAAGAATTATTGGATTAGGAGCTGTTAAGTATGCAGATTTAAGTCAAAATAGGATTACTAATTATCAATTTAGTTTTGATAAAATGCTTTCCCTTAATGGAAATACTGCTCCTTATTTGCTATATACACTTGTAAGAATTTTAGGAATTAAAAGAAAAAATGATTGTGTTTATGACTCTAAAGATTTTCAGTACATAAATTATCAAGATAAATCTGAATGGAAACTTATTAGAAAATTACTTAAGTTCGATGAAGTCATAATTTCTATTGAAAAAGACTTAATGCCAAATAGACTTTGCAATTATCTGTTCGAGCTATGTCAGACTTTTAATAGATTCTATGATCAAGTTCAAATCCTCAAAGAAGAAAAAAATATAAAAATTTCTAGACTTAATTTATGTGACCTAACTGCAAAAACACTAAAATTGAGTTTAGAACTTTTAGGAATTGAAACTTTAGAAAGAATGTAATGAATGATTTTGACCCATTAAATAATCTTTTCCCAAAACCAAGAGAAGAAATAATAAATATGCAGTCTTACTCAGCACCTCTAGAAAATAGAAGAAATTTACTCCGATTAGACTTTAATGAAAATACTTTAGGTCCAAGTCCTAAGGTTTTAGAAGCATTACAAGCGATAAAGTTAGATGAGATTTCAATTTATCCAGAATATAATTTTTTAAAAAAATTTTTATGTGATAAATATCTCGATTCAAGAAAATTTGGTGATGATGAAATCGGAATTTTCAATGGAGCAGATGCAGCAATAAATGCAATTTTCAATTGCTTTGGAGAAAAAGATCAAATATTTTTAACCACAAATCCAACTTTTGGTTACTATTCGCCTTGTGCAGAAATGCGAGGCATGAAAAAAATAAGTTGTTCTTATATTGGAGAAAATTTTCTATTCCCCATCGAAGAATTTAGGAAAAAAATAATAAAGCATAATCCAAAGTTAATATTTATTTGCAATCCAAATAATCCAACAGGAACGGTTCTAAGCTCTCAAGAAATAATTAACATAGCTAATATCACCAACGATTCATTAATAATTGTTGATGAACTATATGAAAAATTTAATGGAGATAGTCTTCTTGAATCCATAGATTTTGAAAAGAATAAAAATATACTAATAATCCAATCTCTTTCAAAAACTGCAGGTTTAGCTGGTTTAAGAATAGGTTTTACTTTTGGCAATAAAAGTTTGATTCAGTACATTAATAAAGTTACAGGACCATATGATGTAAATAGCTTTGCTATAACAGCAGCATTAGCAGCACTTAAAGACAAATCATATATTGATAATTATGTTTTAGAAGTAAAAAAGGCGAGGGAATGGATTTTAAATAAATTTAAATCAACAAAAATCAGAACTCACTTTAGTGGAGGTAATTATTTCTTAATTTGGCCAAAAAAAGATCCTAAAATCCTAATAGAACAGATGAGAGAAAAAGGTATTCTTATTAGAAGTATGGAAAACAAAAAAGATATTGATAATTCAATAAGGGTTAGTATTGGAACTAAAGAACAAATGATTTTTTTCTGGGACAATTACAAGAATTTTGATTTAATAAATTAATTACTGAAAATATAAATTGTATTTTGATCGATTCTTTTAGGTTTTATTTGAAAATCTTTTCCAACATATTTTACTTTAAAATCTTTCATATTTTCGATAAATAAATCAGCATTTGAGAAATCACATTCTTTATTAATTTGTTTGCCACGTTCAAAGTGAACAGGAATGACTACTTTAGGTTTTAAGATCTTAACTATTCTTGAGGCTTCTTTGCCATTGTAAGATTTTATTCCTCCTCCAATTGAAATAAATAAGATATCTGGACGAGACAAAATAATTTGACTATTTATATCAATATCACCAGCAGCTCCCCCCATATGAACAATTCTAAGATCATTCTGCTCCCAACTCCAAACTGTTGCCATCCCAAATCTTCTTCCATCTACTCTGTCATGTGGTACAGAAATTCCATTTAATAAAATATCCTCAAATTGATAGATTCCTGGCTCAACAAACATTAATTGATCATTAGGGTTATATCCTTCATCTGGAAGCCTAGAACTAGCCAAAATAAAGTCTACGTTAACTTCTTTTGGCTCCTTTAAATTACTTGCACAACCTGTTGCTTTAAAGGGATTTATAAGAATAGATTTATCTTCACTATTAATTAAAAAACTACTATGTCCCAAACTTTTTATTACTAAATTCCTTGCCAATAATGAGGTAGGTAAAAAAGAGGTAAATAATATCAAAAATAAAAAGTTTTTAATTCGAGAAATCATAATATTAATTTTTTTTTATTTTACTTTTGTACAGCCATTTTTAGAAAATTACTAATTAATTTATGACCAAATTGCGTCAACACACTTTCAGGATGAAACTGTACCCCATGTAAATGTTTATATTCTCTGTGGGAGATAGCCATAATAGTTGAGTCTTCTAAAGTCGCAGTTATGTCGAAACAAGATGGTAAAGAACTTGAATCAACTATAAGACTATGGTACCTAGTAGCCACAAATGGAGTCTCAATATCTTTAAACAAACCTTTTTGATTATGAAATATTTTGGATGTCTTACCATGCATAAGTTCTTTACCAACTATAACCTTGCCTCCAAAAGCTTGGGCCAAAGCTTGATGACCTAAACAAACTCCCAATGTCGGAATTTTTTTAGATAATTTTTTTAGTATTGGCAGACAAATTCCAGATTGATCTGGATTTCCAGGACCTGGAGATAATAAAATGCCACTAGGGTTTAGTTTGATAATTTCTTCTAAAGTAATTTCGTCATTTCTTTTAACTATTAATTCTCTGGTTATTTCATGCTCAACAGAAAGTTCTCCTAAATATTGAACAAGATTATAAGTAAAACTATCGTAATTATCAATAACAAGAAACATATTTATATAGATTCAAATAACAACTTTATTTTAGGAAAAAAGATATATACAGCAATAATAACAGAATTAATGGAAGCTAATAACACTGCTCCTGCAGAAGCATCTTTTGAAATTTTAGCCAAACTACTAAATTCTTTTTTCACAACTAAATCAATTATTGATTCAATAGATGTGTTTAATATTTCTAAGATTAAAACAGACATAATTGTTGCAATTAAAATTACATAATTACTTATACTAATTTGTAGTAAAAAACTAATAATCAAACTAGTAACTGCAAAAATTAATTGAATTTTAAAATTTCTTGAAGTTTTTAAAACGTAACTAATACCATTAAAAGCATACTTAAAACTTTTTAATACATTACTAGAAGTTTTATATGATTCTATTCTATTTTTTAAAGAGTTTATTTTTTTTTGCATAGATTATTAATCTAATCTTGTAATTAAATATTCCTGAAAATTTAACATATTTTCTAAATCAAGATCATTATTATGTTCCCATCCCAAAAGATGTAAAAATCCATGACTAGCTAAAAAGAGCATTTCTTTATAGATTGTATGTTTATATTCATGAGATTGCTCAAGTGCCATCTCTAATGATATAAATATATCTCCTAACTCTATATGATCTAAATTATTAAGAGATTCATCAGAAATGATTGGAAAAGATAGAACATCAGTTGGTCCATTTTTTTGCATCCACTTCTGGTTCATACAAGCAATTTCTTGATTAGATATTATCTCTAAGCCTAATGAAAAAGATTTTTTTTCAAAAATGAAATCTGGAATTTTATAATAGTCTTTTTTTAATATTATTTTTATCCAAGATAAAAAAACCCTCTCCCAAAAAATAGATTCAAAAATAAGCTTATTTTTAGTATCTTTTAACTTATTTGAAAATTGGGAAAATTCATTACATTTAAAAACCAAATCTAAATTAATTTCAGAAATAATTTTTTCTGTCATACATTTTTAAACAGGAATATTTGGCTTACCTATTGTGGCCATAAGTATTAATATCCCAATTAAAACTAGAAAGGTTATTGAAAAATGAGAAATACTTTTTGAACCCTTCCTTACCATATTTCTCATAGCAAGCTTTATAAAGCTTGGAGGAGCAACTTTTTTTTCTAAATTTTCGTTTTTATTTGCCATTAGTTATTCAATAGATTCTTTATAAGAAATATTCATGCGTAATAATTCATGAATAAATGGTTCGAGTCCACCATCTAAAATACTATCTAAGTCTTTAGTCTCCTGCATAGTCCTAAGATCTTTTACCATTTGATAGGGATGAAAAACATAATTTCTTATTTGATTGCCCCATGCAGCTTCCACAATATCACCTTTAATATCAGCGACTTCTGCAGCTCGTTGTTCTTTTGCAATCACTAGCAGTTTAGACTTAAGAAGTAACATAGCTTTTTCTTTATTTTGTAATTGAGATCTTTCTTGGGTGCATCTTACTGAAATCCCTGAAGGCAAATGAACAATTCTTACCGCTGTTTCTACTTTATTAACATTTTGACCTCCTGCCCCACCGGATCTACTTGTTGTAATTTCTAAATCTTTTTCAGGTATATCAAGTGAAATATTGTCATCCAATTTTGGCATTACCTCAACCCCAGCAAAGCTGGTTTGTCTTTTACCATTAGCATTAAAGGGAGAGATTCTTACTAATCTATGCGTTCCTTTTTCATATTGTAAATAGCCGTATGCATATTTTCCAACAATTTCAAAAGTTACACTTTTAATACCTGCTTCTTCTCCTTGAGATAATTCATTGATGATAAGACTCATTTGATTATTATCGGCCCATCTTGAATACATTCTCAATAAGATCTCTACCCAATCCTGTGCATCTGTGCCACCGGCACCTGCGTTAATAGAAACTACTGCTCCTTCCTTATCGTATTCACCACATAACAATCTTTCAAATTCCCATTTATCTAAATTCTCTCTTAATTTCTTTAGGCCCTGCTGGGATTCCAAAATCATTTCCTCTTCTGGTTCTAAAGAATAAAGCTCAAGTGAGGCATTAGCATCAGAAACAAAAGTTTGCCATTTATCCAACAATTCGAGTTGCGCCTTAACATCATCAAGGATTAACATTTTTTTCTTCGCTTCTTCTTGATTCTCCCAAAATTCAGGCTGAGCAGAAATTTGCTCTAACTCTCTCCTTTTAGCTTTTAATCTTGGAACGTCAAAGACAATCCTGAGCATTACCCAGGCGCTCTGTTAATTCCGAAAGATCTTTTTTGAAATCTGTAATATCTATCAAAATAGAATTTAATCGTTATTTATAATCTAACAAGCCCTTTTGTTTAATAGTATAAACTAAGTATTATTTTAAAAAAATGTCCAAAGTTGAAATTTATACTTGGCAATATTGCCCATTCTGTATTCGAGCAAAATCTTTACTCAAGAAAAAAAATATAAATTTTACAGAATATAAGATAGATGGAGATGAAGATGCCAGAGCATTGATGACTGAAAGAGCTGATGGGAGAAGAACATTACCACAAATATTTATAGATAACGAGGGTATCGGAGGCTGCGATGATCTCTACACATTAGAAAATGAAGATAAATTAGACGCATTATTAAACTAGATCTTATGAAATTTCTATTCGTAATAGATCCAATAAAAAATATAAATCCCATAAAAGATTCATCTGCTGCTTTAATGCAAGCATCATCAAAAAAACATATTGAAATCTGGAGTTGTACTCCTCAAGACCTTGAAGCTAGAGGTGATGAAGTATGGGCCTCTTCCGTAAAAGTTAAAGTAAATCCTTGGATTTCTTTCAAAGAAAATGATTGCATTCCACTCGCCGAATTTGATTGCATTTGGATGAGAAAAGATCCTCCCGTAAATGAGGCTTATTTATATGCAACCCATCTTTTAGAAGTTGCCGAAAGAAAAGGAGTAAAAGTAATTAACAAACCGTCATCGTTAAGAGCATGGAATGAAAAGCTAGGTGCTTTGAGGTACAGCCACCTCATGGCACCTACAATAGTTGCGAGTAAGGTAAAAGATCTTATTAATTTTGCAAATATAAATAATGAAGTCGTCATAAAACCTCTGGGAGGGAAAGGGGGTCAAGGTGTTATAAGGATAAATAAAAATTCTCCAGGAATTAAATCAATCATTGAATTAATCACTTCTCAAGAAGAATTACCCGTTATGATGCAAAAATTTATTCCTGAAGTCATAGAGGGTGATAAAAGAATAATTATCGTAAATGGTGAAGCGATTGGATCTATAAATAGGATTCCGCAAGGAGGCGATTTTAGAAGTAATTTAGCAATGGGCGGGAAGGCCGAACCTACATTACTAACAGAAAAAGAAAAAAGTATCTGCTCAGAGTTATCTCAACACTTCAAAGATGAAGGTTTATTTTTTGTGGGTATTGATGTAATAAATGGAATGCTTAGTGAGATTAATGTAACCAGTCCAACAGGTTTAAGAGAAATAGAAAATTTATCCAATAAAAATGTTTCGGAAGAAGTTATTGAAAAATTAGTGGAAATTATTTAGGGTCTCTAGCGAAAAATATTTGTTTTACTATAGTTTCAAATTTTAATTTAATCTCAACTATTTCTTTCTCTAAAACAGACCCTGTAACTAAACCTGAACCTGCAGTAAATTCAATATTTTCTTCAATATATCTTGCTCCTCTTATTGCTAAAAGAAACGAAGCATTCCCCGATGCATCAACCCAACCCATTGGAGAAGCATAGTTTCCTCTAGGGAAAGACTCAAGTGTGTTTATCCAATCCAATGCTTCATTTTTTGGGTATCCACATACTGCAGGAGATGGATGCAAATTTTTAAGCAATTCAAAAGGACATATATTCTCAACTTTAGAGAAAATGAGTGTTTGCAAATGAGAAATATCTCCAAATGAATTGACCTTTATATCACTTTTTTTGAAGTTTTTTATATTGGAAACTTCCAAACATTTAATTAAATACTGTATTACATAATTATGCTCCTTTAAGTCTTTTGAACTCTTAAGGAGTTTCTTGAAATTTGAATCAGTTGAGATAGTGCCAGCAAGAGCCTCTAAAGTTAAATTAGGTTTAGCGAAAGAAAATAATTTTTCTGGAGATGCACCAAACAAAATATCCTTACAATTCCTTTTCCAAACGTACCTGCATGTATTAGGTTGATTCTTTTTTAACCGTTTTAAAATTTCTACTAAATCTAATTTATTCTTTAGTTTTATTTTAATCCTATGGGCTAAAACTATCTTTTCAAGGATATCTTTCTCTAGTAATTGAATTCCTCTATTTAATACTTTTTTCAAATTTATATTAGAAGTTTCTAAAGAGTTTAAGAAATCATCAATAATAGGAACATCAAAAATAGTTTTTAGGCTGGATAATTTTTTTAATTCCAAGCCAGAATTAATAACTTGAGTTCTTATTGCCCATATTTCTTCAATTAATGTTCTTAATGATGACTTACCTTCAACGTGACCATTAATTCTTAACCAGCAATTATTATCGCTTTTGATAATTAATATTTTTGGTAAGATAGCTTCCAAACTTGGAACATCTAAAGATAAATTCTTATTATTTAAATTTTCAGAAAAAGAAAATAAATAAATTATTTTTGAAAGTGCGGAAATATTTGATTCATTGGTTAAGTTTATTAAATTTTTAAAATTCTCAGAATTAAACTCTTTTGCTACCTCAAATCTTTTTGGACCATCCAAAGTAACATATTTACATTTGTCGAAAGCAATGTATGAGATGGCATCAGATTCCTCCCAAAATGAAGAAAACTGATATTTATTTATAAACAACTCATATACTTGAAATAAATCAATACAAGGAATCTCAACACATATACTTACTAATCCTGAATTTTCCACTTTTTTATCAAAAGTGGACAGCACATCTATTAAAAAATCTGTAAAGTTTAAATCATTTTTCATTACTTATTGAAAATAACTAAAAATCATGCAATAAAGTAAAAAATGTAACTCAATTTATAAACTACATTTAATAATTATCTAATTTTGTGTGTTAATTAAAAATGGACGAAGATAAAAAAAAATTATGGAAACAAGCAATAAAATGGCCTCTTTATTCTGTTGCCATACTTCCAGTTTTAATAACAGGGGCTTATTTACTCAATCAATATGGAAAGGTAAAAATTTATAATTTGATTGCATTTACTTTAGCTGCAATTTTGATATTACTTTGGGAAAATCTAACAAATGATTTATTCGACGCAGAAACAGGAATCGATGAATTTAAATTCCATTCAATTTTAAATCTTGTAAAAAATAAAAAAATAATTTCATTTATTGCATATACATCTTTAGTTATTGGTTTATTAATAATTTCAATTATTTCAGTATCAACAAGTATAAACATTTTAATTTTGGTGGCAGCTTGCTGCTTCTTAGGATATTTATATCAAGGCCCTCCCTTTAGATTTGGCTATCAAGGTTTAGGAGAACCATTATGCTGGCTTGCATTTGGACCTTTTGCTTACTCTGCAGTCTTAATTGCATTAAATTCGTCTGATATTTTCTTTGAAGATATTCCCTGGAAAGTTTCTTTATTACTTGGTTCAGGACCCTCCTTGGCAACAACTCTTGTATTATTTTGTTCTCATTTTCATCAAATTTCTGAAGATAAAAAGCATGGGAAAAACTCACCTTTAGTTCGCTTAGGGGCAAAAAAAGGTTCTCAATTTGTGCCTTGGATAATTTTTACAATATATATTTTTCAACTTTTCACTATAGTTTATGGATTTATTCCAGTATTTAGTATCCTTTATTTGATTAGTTTTCCTCAAGCAATAAGACTTATAAATTTATTAAGATCTTCATATAAAAACCCTAGTGCAATAAAAAATTGTAAATTCATCGCAATAAAATTTCAAACTCTTAATGGAGTTGGCTTAATCACAGGATTAATATTTAATTACTTGCTTAATAAATGAACTTAATATTTCAAAAAAAATCTTATAGCTTTAAGTTATCCGCCAAAGTAGATAATTCTAAAACCACTTACCATACAAAATCGGGTTGGATAATTAAATTAACAAGTAATGATAAAAAAATTGGGTTTGGAGAAGTTTCACCGCTTCATAAAGAAGACTTAAAAAAGTGCGCGAAACAACTAGATATGATTCCTGAGTATGTAGAACTTTCAAATTTATCTGAGCAAATAAATATTTTTCACCCGTGCATTCAATCTGCAATAAATTCTGCATTAGCCGAAATAAATGGAAAAATAATTTTTAAAGAAAACTACTACTTTGATGAAATTGATAAAACAGCCATATTGCTAAATCATGAAAGTGTAGTTTCAGATCTAAATGAAATTAAAAAAAGACAATCTGATATTGGAAAATCATTAACCATAAAATGGAAAGTAGCATTAAAAAATAATCATGAGGAAGAAGCAAGTTTAGAAGAAATTTTAAGCCAAATAGGCAATAATATTAAGTTAAGAATAGATGCTAATGGTTCTTGGGGAAGAGAGATAGCTAATAGATGGGCTGATATTTTGAAAGATAACAAAAATGTAGATTGGTTAGAACAACCTCTCTGTGTTGATGATATTGATGGACTGACAGAACTAAACAAAAAAGTCCCTATAGCCTTAGACGAATCACTTTTAAAATTTCCAAATTTGATTAATGAGTGGAAAGGTTGGCAAATTAGAAGGCCTTCTCAAGAAAATAATCCAGTTAAGCTTTTAAGAGAATTAGAAAATAAAAAAGCTTTAATATCTATAAGTACCTCATTTGAAACTGGTATAGGGAACAGATGGCTTTATCATTTATCGTCTCTACAATTACAAGGACCAACTCCAAAAGTTCCTGGTTTAGCAATAAATAAATTCCCTAATTCGTTTCTATTTTTAAATGAAGCAAAAAAGATATGGGATCAACTATGAAAAATAAAATTCATACTATTGAAGTTGAAAATAACGAAACTCAATCTGTAAAGAAAATTATTGAAAAAATTAGAGAGAATAAAATTATTTATGTAAAAAACAAATTTTATCAAGACAAAGATGTATTAGATTCAATTACTGAAAATGGGCCAGCAATTATCTTAAACAGTAGTGGGAGTTCTGGAAAACCGAGACAATGTTTTCACCATTTAGATAATCTTAAATTATCTGCAGCTACATCAGGTCAATGGCTAATAGAGCAAGGATTTGAATTGCAAAACTGCTTAATTTTAAATACTTTACCCCTGAACCATATAAGTGGATTAATGCCAATTTTTAGAAGTCAAACTTGGGGATGTGATTGTATTAATATTTCTCCGAATTTGATAAAAAAAACTCGAGAACTTTTACTTTTAACAATAAAATTTAAAAAAAACAAAAAACATTTAATTACGTCATTAGTACCTACCCAATTACAAAGACTTTTAGCTCAAAAAGATGGAATTAGTTGGCTAAAAATTTTTGATCTAATTTGGGTAGGTGGAGCTTCAATTTCAGACGAAACTGCAGAAAGATGTATTAAAGAAAAAATAAAATTAGCACCTTGTTACGGCTCAACTGAAACAGCAGCAATGGTTTCGAGTTTAAAGCCAAAAGAATTCTTAATGGGTTTTAAAAATGTTGGAGAAATACTACCTGATACAAAAATAAGAATTAACGCACAAGGATTAATCGAGATAAAATCAGCCAGAATTGGAATCGAAATAATAGACTCTTTAAAAACTGAAAATTTCAAAAATAAAAATGGGTGGTGGCAAACAGGTGATTTAGGTGAAATTAATCAAATCAATAATTCTTTCTATTTAAACTTTATTGGAAGAAGTGATAATGCCTTTAATTCAGGTGGAGAAATCGTTTTCCCTGAAGTAATTGAATCTAGATTAAATGATTTCATTATGAAAGAAAATATCCCAATTAATAAATTCAATATTTCAAAAGTATCTAACAAATTATGGGAAAATAAAATTAAAGTAGTAGTTGAATTTAGAGAACTTACAAATAATAAAAATATTGAAATTTCTTTAAATTTATTAAAAAAATTTTCTCAAAGTTGGCCTAAACATGAAAAGCCTGAAAAGTGGATTGTTAAAAACAAAAATAGCATTACAGAAAAAATAAACTATAAATTTAAAAAATAATAATTAGCATTCTTTTAAATTCGTACTCACATTTGAAGCCTCTATCCATCTTTCTAACTGATCGGGAAGTTCTATTTTATTTCTTGAATCAACATCTAAAGAACAATGTATAATTTTCCCTTCGGCTACTTTATTTCCATTTTTTATAAAAAAGCTATTTACTTGGAACAAATGAGGATTAATTTTATGAGGGGCAATTTTTACTTTTAATAAATCTCCAATTTTTATAGGCGCAAGAAAGTTTGCTTCACAATTTACTATTGGAAAAATAATTTGACTTTTACGTATAGAAAAATCTGGGAAAATATCTTGAGAAGGAATCCCATAAATTTCAATACTTTCTTCCCAAGCTTCATGCGACCATTTTAATAAGTTATGAAAATGAATTACACCTGCAGAATCACAATCACCAAATCTTACCTTTTTCTGTAATATTAACCAGTCAGCGGGTTTCATTTAAAGAAATTATCTATCAACAGATCCCATAATGACATCTATTGAACCAAGGATTGCCATAATATCAGCGATTTTGGCACCTTTAAGGATATGAGGCAATATTTGCAGATTATTTAAATCAGCTGCTCTGATTTTAAATCTCCATGGGGTAACTTCATTATTTCCTTGAATAAATACACCTATTTCTCCTTTGCCAGACTCTAATCTTGTATATAATTCCCCGTTAGGAATTTTAAAAGTTGGAGCAACCTTCTTAGCTACATATTGATAGTCAATACCAAATATTTCACTTTTCTTATCTTCAGTCGCCATTCTTTGAGCTTCCAAATTTTCTGTTGGACCTCCTGGAATCATTCTGCAGGCTTGGCGAATGATGCTTAGTGATTGTCTCATCTCTTCAACTCTTACTCGATATCTCGCATAACAATCTCCTTCTTTTTCTGAAGCAATCTTCCAATCAAAATCGTCATAACATTCATAACTATCGACTTTCCTTAAATCCCAGGAAACTCCAGAAGCTCTAAGCATTGGGCCAGACAAAGACCAATTAATTGCCTGGTCCCTTTGTATTGTTCCTAGACCTTCAATTCTTTTTCTAAAAATTGGATTATTTGTGATTAATTTTTCGTATTCATCTATCTTAGGGCCGAACCAATCGCAAAAGTCTATACATTTTTCTAACCATCCGTATGGGAGATCACATGCGACACCGCCTATCCTAAAGAAATTATTATTTATTAGCCTTTGCCCAGTAGCAGCTTCCCAGAGATCATAGATCATCTCTCTTTCTCTAAAAATATAGAAAAATGGAGTTTGAGCTCCTACGTCTGCTAAAAAGGGGCCAAGCCATAAAAGATGATTAGCAATACGATTAAGTTCGAGCATAAGAACTCTGATATAACTAGCTCTTTTGGGAACTGGAATATTAGCTAATCTTTCAGGAGCATTTACTACAATAGCTTCATAAAACATTCCTGCTGCATAATCCATTCTGCTTACATAAGGGACATACATTACATTTGTCCTATTTTCAGCTATCTTTTCCATTCCTCTATGTAAATATCCAATTACTGGCTCACAATCAATGACATTCTCCCCATCAAGAGTTACAACTAACCTTAAAACCCCATGCATTGAGGGATGGTGGGGGCCAAAATTGACCACCATTGGTTCTGTTCTAGTCTCTAGTTGAGCCATTCGAAATTTAACTTCTAAATAAATCTTAGTCGAAAGTTATGCAAACTGACCTATCTGATTCATCTTTTTTCAATCATCAATCAGTTATGACAGATGAGATTATGGCCTCATTAGAGCATTACCCACTTATACATAACAATCAACTTAAGGGAATAGACGCAACTTTAGGCGGAGGCGGACACTCTTATCATTTATTGAGAAAATATTCGGGTTTAAATATAATTGGACTTGATCAAGATCCATTCGCAAGAAAATCAGCATCAAAAAAACTTGATGAGTTTAAAAGTAGGATTGATATAAGGGCTTCAAATTTTGGGGATTTTGTACCAAAAGAAAAAGTTTCTTTTGTGATTGCAGATCTTGGAGTAAATAGTAACCAAATTGATGACCCTAAAAGAGGATTTAGTTTCCAAAAAGATGGTCCGCTCGATATGCGCATGAATCCTTTTCTTGATGTTGATGCAGAGAAACTAATTGAGGCTTTAAATGAAAAAGATCTAGCTAACCTAATCTATAAATATGGAGATGAGAGATTATCAAGAAAGATTGCTAGAAAAATAAAATTGGATTTGAAGGAAAATGGGAAATATTCTGGGACAAAAGAGTTGGCTTATTCTATTGCAGGCTGCTTCCCACCAAAACAAAGATATAAAAAAATACATCCAGCAACAAGAACATTTCAAGCACTAAGAATTGCTGTTAATAAAGAAATTGAAGTATTAGAAAAATTTTTGCAAGTTGTACCTGAATGGCTTTTGCCAGGGGGTATTATTTCTATTATTAGTTTTCATTCCCTTGAGGATAGGTTAGTTAAAAGTTGTTTTAAGAATGATCAAAGACTAAAAAACCTGACAAAAAAGCCAATAACTCCTTCTGAACAAGAAGTCGAACTAAATAAAAGAGCTAGAAGTGGAAAATTAAGAATTGCTCAATTAAATTAAAACCCATTAATTTCTATCTTAATGATCTGATCGTATCTGTAAGAATATGAATTGCTTGTTTTATATCTTCTGAATTAGTACTTAATCCAATACTTAACCTTATAGAAGATTCTGCTTCTTTAATAGATCTACCTAAGGCTAGTAAAACATGAGATGGTTCACCATTACTACATGCAGATCCAGTAGAACAAATTATTTTAGATTTTAAAAGTTTATGAAACTTTGCTCCGTTTAAATTCAATACAGTCAAATTTAAATTGTGAGGTAATCTTTTTTCTATTGAGCCATTAATTAATAAACCAGAATTATTTTTTAACAACCCTTCTAAAAGAATATTTCTATAAAAAAGTAATTTCTCAGCATTGTTTTTTTGATTAAAAACTGCTATCTCTATTGCTTTAGCAAAGCCAACTACTAAAGGAAGAGGTAATGTGCCAGACCTAAGACCATATTCCTGACCTCCTCCAACAATTAAAGGCTCAAGATTAATTTCTTCATCAATCAAAAGAAGTCCTATCCCTTTAGGACCATATATTTTGTGAGAACTCATCGTTATCATGTTTACATCTGATAAAAGATTTTCTAACGCCATATAACCTAAACATTGTGCAAAATCAGAGTGAAATGTTATTCCTCTCGATTTACATATTTTTGAAATATTTTCTATGGGCTGAATAACTCCTATTTCGTTATTTGCCAACATGACACTAACCAGAAATGTATCTTCTCTTATTTTTTTTTTGAATTGTTCTTCTGAAATTAAGCCATCTTTCTCAGGATTAATTTCTGTGACCATAAATCCCTCTTTTTTTAGTTGGTTTAAGGGCTCCAAAACAGCTTTATGCTCCGTTTTTAAGGTAATAATATGTCCGTAATTTCCTGTTTTTTTATAGAAATTTCTAGCAAAACCTAATAAGGCTAAGTTATTAGATTCAGTTGCTCCACTTGTAAAAATAACTTTTTTATTCTTAAGGAATAAACTTTGTTCTATTTTTTCTCTTGAGGCTTCCAATATAGCGCTTGCGTTAATCCCCGCCAAATTAGATTTGCTTGAAGGGTTAGAAAATATCTCACTCCAAAAAGGTTTCATAGAATCGACGACATCTTTAGAGCATGGAGTCGAAGATTGATAGTCTAGTAGTATGGGAGTTGATAGCATTATGTTTAGTATATAAAATTCTGTTTATTACTAGAAAATCAAATTAAAGAATTAAAAAAATGAATGAAATTAATCAAATAAATAATGAACCGGTAAGAAAATCAAGAATTTTATTAGTTGATGATGAGCCTGGTTTGAGAACAGCTGTTAAAACATTTCTTGAAGATGAAGGCTTTGAAATATTTATTGCAGTTGATGGAGAGGATGGTTGGGAAAAAGCTCAAACAATTTTCCCCGATTTGATAATTAGCGATATTATGATGCCACGAGCCAACGGTTATGCTTTATTAGAAAAAATTAGAGAGGATGAAAAATTAGGGGGAACTCCAGTTATTTTTCTAACTGCAAAAGGAATGACGCTAGACAGAACAGAAGGTTATCTTGCAGGAGTTGATGATTATATTTCCAAACCTTTCGATCCCGATGAATTAGCTGCAAGAGTTAAAAATGTAATCAACAGACAAGAACGTTTACTAAAAGAAGCCGCACGATTCGCAGATATTGATGTAAGCAAAATGGCTAAACAAATTACTGAAATAAAATCTATGCTTACAGACCAAAATCCAACTAATTCAGAAAATAAAATAAATATTCCTAGTTTTACTCCAAGAGAAGCAAGTGTACTTCAACTAGTAGCAGAGGGCCTGATGAACAAAGAAATTGCAAGACAGCTTGAAACATCAATTAGAAATGTTGAGAAATATGTAAGTAGACTTTTTATTAAGACAGGTACATCTAGCCGAACCGAATTAGTTCGTTATGCGCTTGAAAATCATTTAGTAAAATAAATTATTAAATTTTTTCGAATTCAATTAGTTTTGAAAAATAAAAAGGAGCTTGATTTAATTTCTTTTTAACGACTTTAAATCCTCTTTCTTTAGCAGCATTAATAATACCTTTTTCTTTCAATGTATATGCTCTTGTAGTTTTACTTGGCCCAGGAAATAATTTCCCAATATTTTTTAAAACAGCAAGAACTGGAGTATAAGGAGCAAAGCTAACGATTAGTTTTTCTTTGCTTAAATCGCATAGATGTTGGACCATTTCTTCTGCGACCGGTTGAGGATAATGAATAAATACGTCCAAACAAACTACAACATCAAATAGTCCTTTTAATTTTTCCAGATCACAGACTTCATATTTGATTTTGCCTTGATTCAAACCCAATTCATTAATGCGTTTCTTTGTTTCTTTAATCATTTCAGAAGAAATATCGCTAACTTGTAGTTCTTTTATACCAAGTCTTAGTAGAGGTATGGAAAGACTTCCAACACCACACCCTGCATCACAATAACTTTTTTTTGTTAGTTCAGGATAATTTTTGATGTATGAGACTACATCATCTACAGTTTTTTGATGTCCTTTCCTAATATTTTTCTGAACTGTATTTATTTCATCAGATTTGCTATAAATTTTATTCCATCTTTGAAAGCCAGTACCATTAAAATACTCCCTAACTTCACTTTTTTCGATAATCTTATTTGACGTCATAATATTCTATGAAAATTTATTCTTTTTATACTAACTAACTGGCGCCATATTAATTGCACGCCATTATAGGAAAGAATTGATTTGTTATTTTGTCAGAATTTAATTCTAAAGATATTTATAAAATTGCTGTCGTAATGGGTAGTGATTCAGATCTAAAAACATTGAAACCAGCCATTGATGTCTTAAAAGAATTTGGAATAAAAACTGAAGTTTGTATACTTTCTGCCCATCGAACACCTATTGAAATGATGGAATATGCAAAAAATGCAGAATCAGAAAACATAAAAGTAATAATTGCCGGTGCTGGTGGAGCTGCTCATCTTCCTGGAATGCTGGCATCGATAACTTGCATTCCTGTAATTGGAGTACCAGTAGAGAGTAAAACACTTAAGGGGATTGACTCTCTTTTATCAATCGTTCAAATGCCTGCTGGGATTCCAGTTGCAACAGTTGCAATTAATGGAGCTCAGAATGCTGGATTATTAGCAATAGAGATAATCAGTTTATTTGATGAATCCATAAAGAAAAATTTAAAAGAATTCAGAGAAAATCTTCATACACAGGTAAGAACTAAAAATAGTAAGTTATCAACTATTGGACCTGATAATTATCTTCAAAATAAATGAACTAATATTTTTCTATTAGGACTTGCTAAGAAAGTTTTCTTTTTTTAGGTAACCAATAACTTTTTCAACGGAATCATTTAAGTCTAACGAACCTGTATCAACAACAATTTCTGGATTATGAGGAGCTTCATATGGACTAGAAATCCCTGTAAATTCCTTAATTTCACCCAAACGAGCTTTCTTATAAAGACCTTTAGTATCCCTATTTTCGCAAACTTTGATATCAGCAGAACAATAAACTTCAATAAAATCCTTAGATCCAATAATTTTTCTCACCTTATCTCTATCACTAATAAATGGCGAAACGAACGCAGTAATGGTTATTATCCCAGCATTCATAAATAAATTCGCAACTTCGCCAATTCTTCTTATATTTTCTTCTCTATCTTCATCCGAAAAACCAAGATCTTTACATAAACCGTGTCTGATATTATCTCCATCCAACACATAAGTCGAAAAACCATCTAAGTGTAAAACTTCATTTAAAGCGTTGGCCAAAGTACTTTTACCAGAACCAGATAAACCTGTAAACCAGATAACCATACCTTTATGACCTCTCATTTTCTCTAACTTTTCTCTGTCAATAGTTAAGTTGTGCCACTTTATATTGGTTGACTTTGTTTGATCTTGTTCTTTCATTTTTTACATCATCAAAATTAAAAACCTATCCTAACCCTTGCTTCATAAATTATGAAATCCCTCTTTACGAAGAAACTCAACCGATTTTGACACCATATCACCCTGTAACTGGATATTTCTATCAATCAATACTCCTCCAGTCCCACAAAAAACTTTAATTTTTTTTAGTAATTCTTTTAATAAGATTTCATCCTCAGTGCCTAAACCTCTAATTAAAGTTACGGTCTTTCCCTTTTTACCTTTTTTTTGTTTTGAAATATTTATTTTTGATCTTTTATTAAAAGTATCTAGCTTAGCTGCTTCTTCAGATTTTTTTTCTTGATTATCAAATTCGATCCAATTCTTTTTTCCCATTATTTTCAAAATAATCTATAGTTAACTAATACTTATTCTATAGAAAAAGTGGTAAGTACATTTTCTCGCAAAGATCAAAACTATAAAAATGACGATTTAAATCAACCCTCCAAAGAGGGAAGATTTGGAAAATATGGTGGTCAATATGTTCCTGAAACGCTAATGCCTGCTCTTTATGAGCTTGAAACAGCTGCATCTAATGCATGGAAAGATAAACTTTTTGTAGAAGAATTAAATCATCTACTCAAGACTTATGTAGGAAGAGAAACACCACTTTATGAAGCCAAAAGACTTACTGAACATTACAAAACTAAACAAGCAACTCCTAGAATATGGCTTAAAAGAGAAGATTTGAATCATACTGGGGCTCACAAAATTAATAATGCTCTTGGACAAGCTTTACTGGCAATAAGAATGGGCAAAAAAAGAATAATTGCAGAAACTGGAGCAGGTCAGCATGGAGTTGCTACTGCTACTGTTTGTGCGAGATTTGGCTTGAAATGTATCATCTACATGGGTGCTGAAGACATAAAAAGGCAATCACTTAATGTTTTTAGAATGAAACTTCTAGGAGCTGAAGTTAAAGTTGTAAATTCTGGAACTGCAACACTTAAGGATGCCACTAGTGAAGCCATTAGAGATTGGGTTTCTAATGTCGAAACCACACACTACATTTTAGGATCTGTTGCAGGTCCACACCCTTTCCCAAAGATTGTGCGAGATTTTCATGCAGTTATAGGTGAAGAAACTAAAAAACAATGTTTGGAATCATTTGGATCTTTTCCTGATATTTTGCTTGCTTGTGTAGGTGGGGGATCAAATGCAATGGGGCTTTTCCATCCTTTTGTTAAAGAAACTTCTGTGCGTCTTATTGGAGTTGAAGCCGCAGGAAGCGGAGTTGATACTGACAAACATGCTGCCACTATCACTAAAGGGTCAGTTGGAATTTTGCATGGATCAATGAGTCTTCTCTTGCAAGATGATAATGGTCAAGTTCAAGAAGCTCACTCAATAAGTGCAGGTTTAGATTACCCTGGAGTAGGACCTGAACATAGCCATTTAAAAGATATAGGTAGAGCAGAATATGGATCAGTCACAGATCAAGAAGCTTTAGACGCTTTGAAACTTGTTAGTCAGCTAGAAGGAATTATACCTGCACTTGAAACTTCCCATGCCTTTGCTTGGTTGGATAAATTATGCCCCACTCTTGAAAAAGATACTCATATAGTTATCAATTGCTCTGGTAGAGGCGACAAAGATGTTAATACTGTTGCATCTTCATTAGATATTTAATCAATACCTTGGTATTGATGGGTCAATATATCTACTCCATCCATCTATACCCTCCTCCAAATTCCATATTTTGCTCACAATATTATTATCCAAGCACCATTGAGAAAAGTTATAACTTCTTATTCCTGCATGACAGGTAACTACAATTTCTCTATCTAATAAACCAGCAAATATTTCTTCAACATATTCAAAGGTGACTTTACTGATTGGTATGTGTAAAAATTTTTTTGAGAAACGAGCCAGTTCAAGCTCTGATTGCTCTCTTACATCAATCAAGACTGGATCTTCTTTCTCAGAATTAAACCAATCATTGAGACTAGGAGCATTTATAGATTTTGGATAACTTCCCAATTTATAGATTAAATTATATGTTATTTACAATTTAATAAATTAAGTTGCAGTAGTAAGTTTATTGTTAAAAATAAAAATAAACATTGATAATGAAATTTAGAGTAGTAGCAATAATATTATTATTATCTTTATTACTTTTTTTTGGTTTTAAAAAAGTATCTCCTAATAAAAATAAGGAACGAAGTACAAATATTGAGCAACTGAGTATCATAAAATATATTCCTGAAAACAATAAATTATTATTTATTTCAAATTTAGATAGTTTTAATATTGTTAATAATAATGAAAAGGATAAAAATTCAACAAATAAAGATAACTTTGTTTTAATAAAAGACTCTATATTAGATTACTTAGGAATAGATCTAGGCAACAATAAATTAGAAGATATCTATAATAATGAACTTATAATCTCAACTTTTGAAAATAATAAAAAGCTTAAAGATGATATTTTGATTGTTTTTAAAATTAAGCCAGAAAAAACAATCGATGATTTATTAAATTTGCCTAATAAAATAGATCAGATTGATGAGATAATTCCAATTAATAGAGAAAACAAAATAAATTTCCTTAACTATATATACCGAACAGAAGATAATTATATAATTGCTTCTTCAGATAAGAAATTAATCAAAAATAGTATTAACTCTAGTGATAATTTTAAAGAAAAAAGATTTCAATATGAGGGAGAACTTTTTGGACTAAAAAACCAAAAAAATATATTATTTACAAAAAAATTTGGGAAAAGTATATTTTTTAATAGTGAAATTTTTACTGAGAAAAATGAGGATATTATAGCTACGACATTTGACTTTAAAAGTAAACATTTAATTTTAAAATCATATTTACTAAATAAGAAAAAAAATCTTAATATTCTTTCTTACGATAAGCTAATAAATGAAAAGAATCCGAATAACAAGGATACTGAAGTTTCTATTTTTATTGATATAAAAAACTCAACCAAATATCTAAAACCTCTAGTAAATGATTTTGAAAAAAGTTTTCTTGAAGAATTTAATCAAAGTGCAAATCAAAATGTTTTAATCCTCAATTCAAAAAAAGATTGGCTTATTACATTTGAAAAAAATACTGAAAATAAATTTGATTTAAATGCCTGGCAAAAACTAAAAGATTTCAACAAATATACTTTGAAACAAAATGAAGATATTTATTCGATATATTCCAGAGATATTCTTGAAACAAAAGACGATGTAATAAAAAAATTAACTTATGAAAATATCTATTCAATAGAGTCCGGAGGTCTACAAATAATAAGTAATCATTTAATTAATGAGGAAAAACTAGAAACAATTTCAAAAAAATTTTTTAACCTAAAGGGTAATAAAGATAAATCTGCTTTTGTTTATGCAAAAGTTGATATCAAAGATGTAATTCCAAATAAAATTGAATATTTTTCTGATTTTGAAAATCTTAATTTTCTTATTATAAATATTTTAAAAATATCTAATGAAGAATCTCTAGAAATCATAAAACAATCTATTCCTGAAAAAAACCCAATCCTCTATACAGAAACAAATTTAAAAATACTTTAATAGAGTTATTAAAAAAACTTCAAAAAGAATCAATTTAAATTTTGGCGAAGTTAATACCTTGTGGTTAATTAAAAATTATTTGACTATCTTTAATCTATAAGTATTTGATATTGAATTAAGAAATTGGATAGCAACAAACTAATTTTAAAACCAGGATTAGAGGGTGTCCCAGTTACTAATTCATCTATATGTGATATTGACGGTAACAAAGGTAAATTATTATACAGAGGCTATTCCATTGAGGAACTATCGAAAAAAAGCAGTTTTTTAGAAACAACTTATCTATTAATTTGGGGTGAATTGCCCACAGCTGTTCAACTAAGAGATTTTGAACAAGAAGTTCAGATGCATCGAAGGTTAAGTTTTAGAGTCAGAGATATGATGAAATGTTTCCCTGCAACAGGTCATCCTATGGATGCTCTTCAATCTAGTGCAGCTTCTTTGGGACTCTTCTATTCACGTAGAGCAATAGATGATCCTAATTACATTTACAACGCAGTGATAAGACTAATAGCCAAAATACCTACTATGATTGCTGCCTTTCAACTTATTAGAAAAGGACAAGATCCTATTCAACCTAGAGATGATTTAACTTACTCGTCAAATTTTCTTTACATGCTGACTGAAAAAGAACAAGATCCTATAGCTGCGAAAGTTTTTGATAGGTGTTTAATTCTACACGCCGAACATAGTTTAAACGCAAGTACATTTAGCGCAAGAGTGACTGCAAGTACTCTTACAGACCCATACGCTGTAATCGCCTCTGCAGTAGGAACACTAGCTGGCCCACTGCATGGAGGAGCAAATGAGGATGTGATTGCAATGTTAGAAGAGATCAAAACTCCTGAAAATGCTGCTTCCTTTTTGGATCACGCGATAAAAAATAAAAGTAAGATAATGGGCTTTGGTCATAGAGAATATAAAGTCAAAGATCCCAGAGCAATAATTCTTCAAAAACTGGCAGAAGAGCTTTTTATTAGATTCGGAGCAGATGAAATGTATGAAGTTGCGAAATCACTAGAGGCAGAGGCAATACCGAGGCTTGGACCAAAGGGTATATTCCCTAACGTGGACTTTTATTCTGGTCTTGTTTATAGAAAACTTGGTATTCCTCGTGATTTATTTACTCCAATTTTTGCCATATCTAGAGTTGCTGGTTGGTTAGCTCATTGGAGAGAGCAACTTGGAGCAAATAGAATTTTTAGACCATCGCAAATATATACTGGTTCAGCACCAAGAGATTGGATCAGCCTTGAAAATAGAGAATAATATTTGCAGCTTTTCATAAAAAACACACATATTGTTTGCGAAGAGTTAATGTATTAAGTAAATAACATAAAAATTTTGGAATACGGATTAGATCTCGAATATAGTTTTAATGAATTTTTGAAAGGTTTTGGCCTTTCTAGTGAAGTAGCTCATATAATTTGGCTCCCTCTGCCTATGCTTTTGGTTTTAGTATCTGCAGTTGTTGGTGTTTTAGTAACAGTTTGGCTTGAAAGGAAAATATCTGCTGCTGCTCAACAAAGAATAGGTCCCGAATATGCAGGAGCTCTTGGCGTACTCCAACCAATTGCAGATGGTCTTAAGTTACTTGTAAAAGAGGATATAATTCCTGCTAAAGCAGATGGAATTCTTTTCACTGCAGGTCCTATATTAGTTCTTGTCCCGGTAATTCTCTCCTGGCTAATTGTTCCTTTTGGACAAAACTTGTTAATAAGTAACGTTGGTATTGGAATTTTCCTATGGATTGCTTTAAGTAGCATCCAGCCAATTGGACTCCTTATGAGCGGATATGCATCAAATAATAAATATTCACTATTAGGGGGATTAAGAGCAGCAGCTCAATCAATAAGTTACGAAATACCTTTAGCTTTATCTGTACTGGCTATCGTACTAATGACTAATTCTCTTAGTACTATTGACATTGTTAATCAACAAAATGGAGCTGGAATCCTGAGTTGGAATATTTGGAGACAACCAGTTGGTTTTATAGTTTTTTGGATTTGTGCTCTAGCAGAATGTGAAAGACTTCCATTTGACTTGCCTGAAGCTGAAGAAGAATTAGTTGCAGGATATCAAACTGAATATGCTGGGATGAAATTCGCATTGTTCTACCTTGGTAGTTACATTAATTTAATTCTTTCAGCATTATTGGTATCAATACTTTATTTGGGAGGATGGGGCTTTCCTATTCCAGTTGAATTAATAGCAAAGTTTCTTAATTTACCTATTAATTCACCCTTCATACAGGTCTTCACTGCATCAATAGGAATTATAATGACTGTATTGAAAGCATATCTTTTAGTTTTCATTGCAATATTATTACGTTGGACAACTCCTAGAGTAAGAATAGATCAACTTTTAGATTTAGGATGGAAGTTTCTTCTTCCAATTTCTCTTGCTAATCTTTTGATAACCGCAGGATTAAAACTTGCATTCCCGCAATTCTTTGGTGGTTAAATTTAAGTAAAAATACTTAAATTTAGAATTAATCCACTAAAATAATAATAACTAAGTAAATTCTTCAAAATGAAAAATTTCCTTCAACAAATAAATAGTTATATCAAAGAAGCATTAAATGCTGGAAAATATTTATACAATGGCCTATCAGTAACTTTTGATCACCTTCGAAGAAGACCTGTTACTGTTCAATACCCATATGAAAAATTAATACCTTCTGAAAGATATAGAGGCAGGATTCATTATGAATTCGATAAATGTATTGCTTGTGAAGTTTGCGTGAGAGTATGTCCTATAAATCTACCAGTAGTTGATTGGGTAATGAATAAAGAAACCAAAAAAAAGGAACTTAGAAATTATTCAATAGATTTTGGAGTTTGTATATTTTGCGGAAATTGCGTTGAATATTGCCCAACTAATTGTCTATCAATGACCGAAGAATATGAATTAGCTACTTTCGACAGACACAATCTAAATTTTGATAATGTCGCACTTGGTAGACTACCTACAAACGTCACAACAGACCCGTCAGTTAAACCTCTAAGAGAACTTGCCTATCTTCCTAAAGGTGTCATGGACCCTCATGAAATACCAGCTTCAAATACTAGAGTTGGTAAATTACCTGAAGAAGTCTATGATTGGATGAAGCCTGAACCCAACGAAAATAAAAATAATGTTTCCAATCCTATTGATTAATTCCCATTAATTTATGTCCATTGCAGTAACAACACAATTTATTTGTTTTACAGTTTTATCTTTAGTAGTACTCATTGGAGCTCTAGGTGTTGTATTGCTCGAAAGTATTGTTTATTCAGCCTTTCTTCTAGGGGGGGTTTTCATGAGTGTGGCAGGATTATATCTTCTTTTAAATGCAAGTTTTGTTGCTGCAGCACAGGTTTTAGTTTATGTGGGTGCAGTTAATGTATTAATTATTTTTGCAATAATGCTAGTCAATAAAAAGGAAGATTTAAAGCCCAGCAATGATATTAAATCAAGAAGACTAATATCAACATCGATATGTTTAACTCTTCTAAGCCTCTTAATAAGAGTTGACTTAACCAATGTATGGAGCCTTTCAAATCCTCAAAACTCTATAGGAGAAGAATCAACTATAAGGATTGGTGAGCATCTATTTAGTGATTATTTACTTCCATTTGAAGTAGCTTCAGTTTTACTTTTAATGGCAATGATTGGGGCTATTGTTTTAGCTAGAAGAGATGTAATGACCAAAGATATTTCGACAGGATTACCTGTTGATCAAGAGTTAATTGAAAAATCATCAGAACCATTACTTACTAATAAAAATTAATCTTTAAAATTTTTTATGATGAATTTAGAATCGATTCCTATTCAAGCTTTTCTGATAGTATCTTCTTTACTATTCTGTATTGGTATTTGGGGATTATTAAATAGCAGAAATGCAGTTAGAGTTCTTATGAGCATTGAATTAATGCTAAATGCGGTAAATATAAACTTAATGGCTTTTTCTTCTTATGTTGATAATAATTTAATACAAGGACAAGTTTTTACAATTTTTGTTATTACTGTTGCTGCGGCAGAAGCCGCAGTTGGATTAGCTATATTATTATCTCTGTACAGAAATAGAGTAACTGTAGATATGGAAAGTTTTAATCTATTAAAATGGTAGAAGCATTAAATGAAACTTTCATTAGTGCTAATAATATATCGTTCAAATAGTTCAATATCTTCAGAGGCTGCTAAATTTTGTGATGAAGCGCTCAAAGTCAAAAATATAAAATCAATCAGAATAGAAAGCGATTTTAAGAATAATCAACTCGAAAAATATGTTTGCAATTCCAAATTAAAACCAGATATTGTTATCGTTCTTGGTGGAGATGGAACTTTTCTAAAATGTGCAAATGCATTAGCGGATTATGATATGCCTTTACTGAGTATTAATATAGGGGGTAATTTAGGATTTCTTACACAAGAAAAAGACTTTTTATTCGACAAATCTTTCATTGAAATCCTTGAAAATGAAGAATATTATTTTGACTTTCATAATAGATTAAATTGTAATGTTTGTATTAGTGGAAAAGGCCCTGAGAAAAAAATTATAAAAAGCTATGATGCTCTTAATGACTTTTATTTTAAATCTGTTGAAGAAGATATTTCTCCTACCAATCAAATACAAATAGAGATAGACAACGAGAAAGTAAATGAATATAAAGGTGATGGATTAATTATATCCACATCTACCGGTTCAACAGCTTACTCAATGGCCGCTGGTGGACCGATTGTTCATCCTAGTGTAGAAGCAATGATAATTAACCCGATATGCCCAATGAGTTTAGCTAGTAGACCAATTGTTATACCTAACACGAGTAAGGTAATAATTAAACCAGTAAAAAAAAGTAGAGGGGAGGTTAAATTATGGAGAGACGGTGCAAAATGTATGACCATCAAGGAAAATTATTATTGCGAAATCAAAAAAGGGAAATCTCTTTGCAAAATAATAAAGTTTAAAAAAAGCAATAACTACTATAATACTTTAATAAAAAAACTAGATTGGAAAGGTGATCTATCTCTAAAAAATCCTAAAAATTAAATGGCCTTAGAAATAGAAAGAAGATTTCTTTTAAAGAATGATAACTGGAAAGAATTCATTACAAAAAAAATTATTATTGAACAAGCATACTTATCAAAAAGTTTAGATGATTGGATTATTAGGTTAAGGTTTACAGGTAAAGACTTTAAGATTGCACTCAAAAAAAATATCAAAAGTTTTACTAACTTTGAATTTGAATACTCAATCCCACGAAGCGATGGCGAACAAATAATGTCGAATCTTACAAATATAATTAAGAAAGAAAGATTCTTTTTAGAAATTGAAAAAAAATCTTGGATTATAGATTGTTTTAAAGAAAAAAATTATCCACTTGAAGTAGCCGAAATTGAACTTCCTAATGAAGAGGAAACCTTAAAACTTCCATCATTCATAGCAAAAGAAATTACTGGGCTGAGACATTACTCCAATTTTAGTCTTTCTAAAAAACCCTTTTCAGAATGGAAGGAAGGATTATTTGACAACTCTGAAAAATAACTAGCCAAAGTAGCCACCATTCCTTTATATTTTCTTTATATTTTGATAGTGCTTTTTCTTCAAATGTATGGTCTTTACGATAAGGAAGGAATATTAAGATTTGTTAATCAAGACAAAGATGCTTGCATAGCTTATGCAGAACTCTTCGAATTAAATTCTACAAATTATTGTTTGATGGATTTTGCTAACTATACACAAAAATTAAAAAATACTAATCTTGATCAGACTCTGGAAGCGAACAACAATTAAATCCATCTCTGCAAATCTTTCCATTATCCATTGCCCAATTCAGAAGAGCTACTCTATTTTTAGATCCTGTTTTTGTAAACATATTACTAACATGATTATCAACAGTTCTTTTACTTATAGTAAGCTTTACTGCAATTTCTTGATTTGTGAGCCCATCAGCTACTAGATCAATGATTTCCATCTCCCT
The DNA here is from genome assembly GCA_902534675.1 of uncultured Prochlorococcus sp. Taxonomy (GTDB): domain Bacteria; phylum Cyanobacteriota; class Cyanobacteriia; order PCC-6307; family Cyanobiaceae; genus Prochlorococcus_A. The sequence continues at coordinate 16,233 of CACAQQ010000005.1, read as the reverse complement.
TGATGAGAGACCCATCATGTCAATGTTGTTTACTTCTTCATCAACCATTTGCATTTAAACAGTTCCTTTTTTATATTAATTGAGTTTAGCAGTCTCATTACACTTGTTAACTATTTAGAAAACAAAAGCAATTGAAATCAAAACTTCAACAGACTTTAGAAAAAAAATCTAAGGTAATTACAGCAGAATTAATGCCGCCCAGAGGTGGAGACCCCGTAAGATCTCTTAAGATAGCACAACTTTTGAAACATAAGGTACATGCTGTTAACATTACGGACGGAAGCAGGGCTGTAATGAGAATGTGCAGCTTGTCAATGTCCAAACTATTACTGGAAAATGGGATAGAACCAATAATGCAAATATCTTGCAGAGATCGTAATAAAATAGCTTTACAATCTGACATTCTCGGCGCAAATGCTTTAGGCATTAAAAACATCTTATGCATTACCGGTGATTCAGTTAAAGCCGGGGATCAACCAGATGCTAAAGCAGTGCACGAGTTTGAGTCAGTAAGATTACTTAAACAAATTCAGGCCTTCAATAAAGGCATTGATCCTACTTTTGGAGAGCTTTCTGATAAAAAAACATTTATATTTTCAGGAGCTGCAGCAGATCCAAGTTGCAGAAATCAAAAAAGTTTAAAAAATAGAGTTATGAAGAAAAAAGAGGCTGGAGCTCAATTCATACAAACTCAAATGGTTATGGAAAAACAAAATTTAATAGAATTTTGTGAACAAATTAGCAATCCTCTTGGAATCCCTGTAATTGCAGGTATATTCCTATTAAAGTCATACAAAAATGCTCTATTTGTAAACAAATTTGTCCCAGGAGCTAATATTCCAGAAAATATTTTAAATCGTCTTAAGGATTCTAAAGACCCTTTAGAAGAAGGTTTAAAAATTGCAGCCGAACAAGCTCAAGATTTTATTAATATCGCTAACGGTATTCATCTAATGGCAGTTAAGGCAGAACATTTAATCCCTAAGATTCTTGAAAAAGCTAATCTTAATCTGGAATATTAATCAAATCAGTACCTAAAAGTTCTGCCATTGCCTTCTGCTGGGGAGATGGCTCAGTCATATCAGATCTTCTTGAATCTGTTATCAACCAATCCAAAGATGCATCTTGCAAATCAAAGTGATCTCCATTTTTGCCCACACAGTAACGGCCAAATACTAATTTATCGACCAATCGAACTCCCTTACCAATCTTGGAATAATCAAAAATAATTGAATTATCTATTGTTGCACCCTCGCATATACAACAACTTGGGCCAATCATTGTAGGCCCAATAATAGTTGCTCCATCTTCTATTCTTGTCATTCCACCTATATATACAGGCCCAGAAATATCTACTGTATCCCAATTAGCAGCAACATTTAATCCTGTGAAAACACCGGGTTTAATTTCTTTACCTGGTATCTCAACTTGTCTTACATTGCCCAGTAATACATTACGAATAGCACTCCAATAATCAGGCACTTTCCCAATATCTACCCATTCAAAATCCATTGGTAGTGCAAAAAATGGTAAATCCATTTCAACAAGTTTAGGGAAGAGATCAGCACCAATATCAAATTTTTCACCTGACGGTATAAAATTAAAAATTTCCGGTTCAAAAAGATAGATACCTGTATTAATAGAATCACCTAAAGCTTTATCTACTGATGGCTTTTCTTGAAACGCCTTTATTCGACCATTTTCATCTGAAACTACAACTCCATAACTAGATACTTGATCCCTTGTTACTTTTTTAGTTATTAAACTAGCAATTGCTCCCTTTTCCTTGTGTTTCTTAACTGCTTCAGTCAAATCTAAGTCAACTAAAGCATCACCGCATAATACAACAAAAGTTTCATCAAAGAACTTTTGGAAATCTTGAATTTTTTTTAATCCTCCTGCGGATCCCAAAGCATCTCCTATTAATTCACCATCTTCAATTCTGCCTTCAAAACTGTATGCAATCTCAACACCGAATCTTTGACCATCCCTAAAGTAATTTTCAATTTCTTCAGCAAGGTGAGAAACATTAACCATTATTTCTTTAAAGCCATGCTCTTTTAAGAGTTCCAAAAGAAACTCCATTACAGGTTTTTGTAATATCGGTATCATTGGTTTTGGAATAATATGAGTTATGGGCCGAACACGTGTGCCTTTTCCTGCCGCAAGTATCATTGCCTTCATGAATTCAAAACCTCTTTAAAAAGATTATACGTTATTGCTATTAAGCTACTAGGCAGCTGAAGAAGATGTATTGTTTACCTCAAGATTTTCTATAGGCAACTGAGCTAATCCTCCATCAGGAATTATTCTTTTAATTTGAATTGGACCAAATAAAGAATTAATTTGCTTAATTTCAATTTTGTTTTCAGATGTTAAAAATAACAAAGCCCAAAAAACCCCAAGACGATCTTTATCTAAATCATTTCTTACAACTGTTTGCCATTTTTTAACTAAATGTTCAAAATCTGTCCACTGTAATGCTTTTTCCCACCCATCAATAAATTTCCCTAGTGCCCTTGTTGTTTCTGGTAGTTTCTCGCGATGTGCTAAAGATTTTACTTGAGAAATTAGAGCCCTATCAGAATATTTTTTACTTCTTTTTCTCTTCATCAGAAGAAGATCTTGGGTTTCTATAACTTCAGCTATAGACTCTAATTGACTTACTAGCTCTCCCAATGTTGTTGTGCGTTTAAGAATTGGTTGCGCTATTGATCTCCTTCTAAGGTATTTTTCAGGGTATTTTGGAATATCAAATTCTTCATCTATCCAATCTTGATCATCAACTTCGAAATCATCTGCAAAATCTGAAGAATCTTCTTTGAAAACTTCAGATTCCAAAACTTGAGCCTTCAAATTAACTAATACGGAGGCAGCAAAAAAAGCCTCGCTTGTCTCAGATAAATTCTTTTGATACGAACTTTGAGTATCTGAATTGTTTCCGAATGTATGTGCGTGTTGTTCCAAAAAACTATCAATTACGCTTATTACATCAATATCCCAAGGATCAAGATCTCCCCTCCCAGCTGCGTCTTGAAGAAACTTGATCAACAATCTAGGTCCTAGTTGTTGTCTATCAATAGAATTCAAATAAGATACCTTAAACTACCTAATATCTACCCATAAGATATCTTCTTATTTGTTTAATGCAAAAGAATATTGCATTAATTTAAGAAATTATATGCTTGGAGCTGTATAGATCTCATTTTTTTTAGTGCCTGAGAAAATATTTGTTTTTACAGCACTTTTAACTGCAGTCAAATCTCTATCTACTAAGTTATTAATAGAAGCAAGATAACTTTCAGTAACAAGTCTTGGGTATAAACCTATTCCAATTATCGGCAAAAGTAAACAAGCTATAATATAAATTTCTCTAGGCTCTGCATCAATGAGCTTTCGTTCTTCGGCTAATTTAGGATTTTCTTTGCCAAAGAAAATTTCTCGTAACATTGACAGTAGATAAATAGGTGTAAGTATTACCCCTACAGCAGCTAAAGAAGCCATTACTACCCTAAAAGGAAGTGTATAGACTTCATCAGTAACAAATCCTGTAAATACCATTAACTCAGAAACAAATCCACTCATACCAGGTAAAGCTAGTGAAGCGAGGGAGCAAGCAGTCCATAAGGCAAACATAATTCTCATTTTTTGTCCTACACCACTCATTTCATCAAGTTTAAGAGTCTTTGTTCTGTCATAGGTAGCGCCAACAAGAAAAAATAAACTAGCTCCAATTAATCCATGGCTTACCATTTGTAGCATTGCTCCACTTGTTCCCAGGCTACTAAAACTACCTATTCCAATAAGAACGAAACCCATATGACTGATTGAGCTGTATGCAATTTTTCTTTTTAGATTTCTTTGAGCAAAAGAAGTTAATGCAGCATAAATTATATTTACTACTCCTAAAACTATTAATAATGGGGCAAATTGAGCGTGAGCAACAGGTAATAATTGCGCATTAAATCTCAAAAGAGCGTATCCTCCCATCTTTAATAAAATACCAGCTAGAAGCATATGAACAGGTGCTGTAGCTTCACCATGAGCATCTGGGAGCCAAGTATGAAGAGGTACTATTGGGAGTTTGACTCCAAATGCTATTAAGAGTCCTACATAACACAGTATTTGGAATCTCTGACTAAATTCTTGAGCTCCCAAGTGAGAAAACTCAAAATTGGGAACTTCTGACCCATAGAAACCCATTGCCAATGCTGCCAAAAGAATAAAAATAGAACTGCCAGCTGTATAAATAATGAATTTTGTTGCCGCATATTGTCTATTTTTGCCACCCCATATCGCCAACAATAAATATACGGGAATTAATTCAAGCTCCCAAGTCAGAAAGAATAAAAGCATATCTTGGACTGCAAATACTGCAATTTGCCCACCATCCATAACCAATATTAAAAAGAAAAATAATTTTGGTTTGAACTTGACTGGCCATGCTGCTAAAACTGCTAAGGCGGTTATAAAACTAGTTAATAATATTAACGGCATCGAAATACCGTCAGCACCAACAGACCAAGTAAGACCTAAATCTGGAAGCCAACTAATATTTTCTTTTAGTTGAACATTTTCATTATTGATATCAAAGCCATTTATATAAGAACCTACAGTTATTAAAAAAGTAATTAATGCAATGGACAAAGCGAACCATCTAACCTCTTTGCCATCTCCTTTATCTGGGAAAAAAGGTATAACAAAGGCACTAACGATTGGGAACAAAATTGAAGCAGATAACCAAGGAAAATTAGACAATCCAGCTCCCAGAGTTCCTAACATTTGTGTCGGAAGATGTGTAAAAAAATAAGTACTCAATTTAATAAGAAATTTATCTTAAATAAAGTCTAGAAATTATCTGTATTTTTTCATCCCAATGGACAGTGAAGACACACAATTGTAATTAAGTTACTTGAGGAGATTGAAAGCCAAATATAGCAACTAATAAAATAACGCCTCCAAAAACAATCAGAGCATAAAATTGAGCTTTACCAGTCTCAAAATATTTTAAACCTTCTCCACTGCCTAAAGTTACAAGTCCAGTAAGATTGACGACGCCATCAACGACCTTAGAATCAACTTCCAAAACTTCTTTAGCTAGTTTTCTACTACCTTTAACAAAAAGTTTTTCATTAATATCATCTAGATACCATTTATTTGATAAAAATTGATTAACAGCAGGAAACTTCTCTGCAAATAAAATTGACAAATTAATTTTTTTCACAAAATATGCTTGATAGGCAATAATAATCCCAGCAGATGCAATAAGAACAGAGGCAATAGCTAAGGGTAAAAATTCTTTTAATTCGAAAGCTTTGGCAACAATATCTGCTTCTTCAGGATCTAGTAAATGTGCAAATTTACTATTCCATGGGAGTCCCATAAATCCAATAATTACAGAAGGTACTGCTAGAAATACCAAGGGAAATGTCATCGACCAAGGAGACTCATGTATATACCCATCTTCTTGATGGTCTTCTTCATTTTCTTCATCCAAGTTTATTTCAGAAGCAATTAAAATCTCTTTTTGTAACTCTTTATTCTCTCCTCTGAAATCTCCTTCAAATGTCAAGAAGTAAAGTCTAAACATATAAAAGGCAGTCATGCCAGCTGTTAAAAGTCCAATAAACCAAAAAGCTGGAAATGATATAAATGCATTTCCCAGAATCTCATCTTTACTCCAAAAACCTGCCAATGGAGGGATTCCACTTATTGCTATACAACCTATTAAAAATGTTGCAGATGTATATGGCATTTTTTTTCTTAAACCTCCCATCAATCTCATATCCTGAGCCAATATGGGCTGATGTCCTACCACTTCTTCCATAGCATGAATTACAGACCCAGATCCCAAAAATAACATTGCTTTAAAGCAAGCATGAGTAACCAAATGAAAAATACCGGCTACAGGCGCTCCACAACCCATAGCAAGCATCATATAACCAAGCTGAGAAACAGTACTGTATGCCAAACCCTTTTTTAAATCCATTTGAGTCAAAGCTATAGAAGCGCCTAAAAAACAAGTGATTGTTCCAACCAAAGCAATAATGAACTGAATTGAAGGGAATAATGAATATAAAGGTTGAAGCCTAGCTACTAGAAATATTCCTGCTGCAACCATTGTAGCTGCATGAATAAGTGCAGAAATCGGTGTGGGGCCTTCCATCGCATCAGGTAACCATACATGAAGAGGAAACTGAGCAGATTTTGCCATTGGTCCCAAAAAAACTAAAAAGCAAAGGAGTAACGCAGCCCAAATTGGTATCGAATTATTAGATAATGATTGAGAAATTCCAGTAGCTATTTCATTAAAATCAAAACTTTTGGTTGCCCAAAACAGTCCAAGAATACCCAGTAATAATCCAAAGTCTCCAACTCTGTTAACAACAAATGCTTTTTGTGCAGCGTGGGCAGCTCCATCCCTGTCGTACCAAAAACCAACCAATAGATAAGAACACATTCCAACTAATTCCCAAAAAACATATATTTCCAACAAATTTGGGCTAATTATTAATCCCATCATTGAACTGCTAAATAAGGCTAAATATGTAAAAAATCTGACATAACCTTTATCATGAGCCATATAACCATGTGAGTAAATCATAACCAACAATGTTATGGTGGTTACTAAAGCCAGCATCACACTTCCCAGAGGGTCAAGGATAAAACCCATTGGGATTATAAAATCACCTGCATTAGCCCATACAAATAATTTTTCAACAGATTGATAACCGTTAACTTGTTCGATCAATGCTTTATAACTAATAATTGCAGAAATACCAACAAAAGAAATTAGACCTACAGAAACAATTTCTCTAGAATTATTAATTTTCTTATTAATACTTATTAGTCCTAAACCAGAAAGCACTGCTCCAATTAGAGGGAAAACAGGAATCAACCAGGCAATTTCTGAAGCTTGAGGCATCTTTTAAAAAACTTATATTTACGATTTTAAACTGTCAATTGAGAAATTCCGACAAAAATGATGAATTAAATGTTTTAACAGCAATATTTATATACTGATGTGACCACCATAGTACGCCTATTGCAATCAGTATACCAACTTGAGATAACTTAAAAAATTCTTTAATTTTAAATTCTTGCCTTCCTTCAAGTATTGCAATGAAAGGTATTATGGAAGTATTTTTTTTAAAATTCTCAAATTCTTCTCCAAATTTTTCAGCTAATCTCTTATCTCCATGCCAAACAGCAAAAAGATGATGCAAAATTAAGCCAATAGAAGTTATCAATGTGAATGATGTACCGATCCATAAAGTATGAGCAAAACACCAAATTATCTGACCAAATGCTTGTGGGTGTCTAGTGATTCTCATTATCCCAGTTCCGTAAATTCGTACTTCAGGTTTTAAAACTGACGGAATTTCAAGCAAATTGTAAGTGGCGGGATATAAAAATAAAAAACTTATTGCGGTTAAAAACCAAACCACTATGAAAACTAAATTATTACCTTGAAAATTCCACAATCTAATTCCGTCATATCTATGAGCAAAAAAATAACTAATTAAGATAACTGCTGATGGTAAACTTAACAAAACAAAACATAACCTCCATAATCTCGCTCCCATAATGGATTCTGCTTTGGTTCTTAGAGCAGCTCCACCACTATGAATTACCGCAAAAATCAAAATCAAAAATAAGATAACTAAAGAAGTTTTATGAGTCTCCATAAATTTGTATTATTCAAATAATTTTTGTTCTTAACAAGAATGCTTCTAGGCATTAGAATTATAGTTAATTGTAGGCATAATAGATGCCAGAATTACCATTTACTCTCGACCAATTAAGAATACTAAAAGCCATAGCAGCGCAAGGCAGTTTTAAAAAAGCTGCAGATCTTTTATATGTAACCCAACCTGCAGTTAGTTTACAAATTCAGAATCTAGAGAAACAACTTGAAATCACAATTTTTGACAGAGGTGGCAGAAAAGCTCTTTTAACTGAAGCAGGAAGACTATTACTTGAATATTGCGAACGGATTTTGAATCAATGCGATGAAGCTTGTAAGGCAATAGAAGATTTAAATAGTTTAAAAGGTGGAACCCTTGTGATTGGAGCCAGTCAAACAACGGGAACTTATTTAATGCCAAGAATGATAGGACTATTCAGACAAAAATATCCAGATGTATCTGTTCAACTTCAAGTACACAGTACAAGGAGAACTGGCTGGAGTGTTGCAAATGGACAAATTGACTTAGCCATTATTGGAGGGCAATTACCTGGAGATTTAGAAAATTTACTACAAATCATTCCGTATGCCACAGATGAATTAGCATTGGTTTTACCCTCAAAACACCCACTTTCGAACAAAAAAGAGCTTTTAAAAGAAGACTTATACAAATTAAAATTTGTAAAATTAGACTCGCAATCTACAACTAGAAAAGTTGTTGACAAGTTACTTCAGGATTCTGGACTTGACATTCAAAGATTAAAAATTGAGATGGAACTAAATTCTCTTGAAGCTATCAAGAATGCAGTTCAATCAGGTCTAGGAGCTTCCTTTTTACCTGTTGTTTCAATTGAAAGAGAACTAGAAGCTGGAACTATTCACAAAGCATTCATTGCTGACTTAGAGGTTAAAAGAGAGCTTAAATTAATTACTAATCCATCAAGATATACTTCAAGAGCCTCCGAGGTATTTAAGAAGAATATATTGCCACAATTTGCAAGTTTAGAAAGTCCATTAAGGCAAACATAAATTTGATCAGAACTGAATAGCTTCTTTATTTATTCCAACTCCCCCGTCTTCGGCTTGTCCATCTCCTTTTATTATAAATTTATTTTCATTAACATCAGTCTGATAAACACATTTTACTATAGGTTTATCTCTTATAGATCCGATATAAGCAAAAGTATTCATTCTTTGCTTACATTCTCTTACATCTTCATTACTAATTGCTCCTTGTTTTTGTAAAACTGTCCAATTCTCTCTCCTAATTACACAACCTGGCTGGAGAGCTGGTTGGGTTACAAAACTTGTTGATGGATTAAGAGTTGTATACATTTCAACATCAATGACAAAGGCGCTTGCACCCCATTGTCTACAAAATTCAGGATCTGGAACAGCCATATCCAATTGTTGTTGACTAGCTATATTTCCCTGTCCGCCATCTGTTGTACTGGTAATAGCGCTCCCAATACCAACTCCTAAAATCAATACTCCAGCGAGTACAGCAATGGTTCCTGTACTAAAGTTGATCTTTTGTTCAGGGGAAGCAGGCAGTCTACTATTTCTTTGACCATAAGAATCAACATCTCTTTGATTTGAAGAGTAATAATTTCTATTTGAGCCTCTCCTCGGCCTTCTATTTGATGGTGGTCTGTTCACAATACTTCATTAGTTTTTGGCAACCCCATTGAATAGTTCATTACTCTGCAATCAGGGTTATAACTCAATTGCCCATTTTGAAGCAAAAATTTAATATAGCCTTCTATTTCTGATCCTATTTTCCGAAGTTCATAATCATCCAAGTCTTTTCCTGCTCTATCTTTTATTAATTCATTAAATTTTTCATTAACTTTGTTCAAAGAACTGTCATTCCAAATAAATTCGTTATCAGGATCCAAATCAAGAGTAAGTTTGTTGGGATGAAACTGTAATTCTTTGTCAACAACTTCAGCAGTAAAGATTCTTACATGTCGAGTAGTTGATTTTAAAAGCATTTTTTCCATAGTTTTGCGAAATAATCAACGAAAAAAACAATAATGTTCTAACTTTAATGTAGCTTAATAATAAGTGTTAATTTATTTTTTGATTTAATAATGCGTGTTGTAATTGCTGGTGCAGGTTTAGCTGGTCTATCTTGTGCTAAATATTTAGTCGACAATGGTCACGTGCCAATAGTTCTAGAGGCTAGAGATGTTCTAGGAGGAAAGGTGGCTGCATGGAAAGATGAGGATGGAGACTGGTATGAAACAGGTTTGCACATATTTTTTGGAGCGTACCCTAATATGTTGCAACTTTTCAAAGAATTAGATATTGAAGACAGGCTCCAATGGAAAAGTCATTCAATGATTTTCAATCAGCCATCCGAGCCAGGAACTTACAGCAGATTCGACTTCCCAGATATACCAGCTCCAGTGAATGGGGTCTCGGCCATTCTTAGCAATAATGATATGCTTTCATGGAATGAAAAGATTCTTTTTGGATTAGGTTTAGTTCCTGCAATGTTAAGAGGCCAAAAATACCTTGAAAAATGTGATGCCAAATCTTGGACAGATTGGCTCAAAGAACATAATATTCCAGAGAGAGTTAATGATGAAGTCTTTATAGCAATGAGTAAAGCTTTAAATTTCATAGGGCCAGACGAAATATCATCTACAGTTTTATTAACAGCTCTAAACAGATTCTTACAAGAAAAAAATGGATCAAAAATGGCATTCCTTGACGGAGCTCCTCCTGAAAGACTTTGCCAACCAATAGTCGATTATATAACTTCTCGTGGTGGAGAAGTTCACATGAATAGCCCATTGAGGCAAATCAACCTTAATGAAGACAGTACTGTTAAAAGTTTTACAATTGCCTCTTTAAATGAAAACGAAAAGAAAGAGCTTATTGCTGATGCTTACGTTAGCGCAATGCCTGTAGATCTCTTCAAATTAATGATACCTAAACAATGGAAAGGTCTAGATGCTTTTTCTAAATTAGATGGTTTAAATGGTGTACCAGTTATTAATATTCACTTATGGTTTGACAAAAAATTAACAGATATCGACCATCTTCTATTTAGCAGATCACCACTTCTAAGTGTTTATGCAGATATGAGTATTACATGTAAAGAATATGAAGATCCAAACAGATCAATGCTTGAATTAGTTTTTGCTCCAGCAAAAGATTGGATAAACAGGAGTGATCAAGATATAGTTGATGCCACTATGGAAGAATTGAAAAAATTATTCCCAACACATTTCATGGGTGATGATAAGACAAAATTAAGAAAATACAAAGTAGTCAAAACTCCAAGATCTGTCTACAAAGCAGTTCCTGGTTGCCAGGAGTTCAGACCTAGTCAAAAATCACCCATAAAAAACTTCTTCTTAGCTGGTGATTATACAATGCAAAAATATTTAGCCTCTATGGAAGGGGCTGTTTTAAGTGGTAAATTATGCGCAGAATCTATAAATAAAGAGTATTCCAAAACTCCTCAAAATGTTTCTTAATAACATTTAAAAAATTCCTAAATTCAGCTAAAACTTTTTGAAAAATTCAATTTCTCAACTAGATCAAGCATATGAGATATGCCGTAAAGAAACTCAACAATGGGCTAAAACCTTTTACTTAGGAACTCTTTTATTACCACTAGAAAAGAGGAAAGCTATTTGGGCTATTTATGTATGGTGTAGAAGAACTGATGAAATAATGGATAGTATTGAAGCTTCAACTAAATCGCAAGATGAGCTTTCAGATAACTTGGATGCATGGGAAGAAAATACAAAGAATGTTTTTAAGGGAAATATTAAATCAGAATTAGATTCAGTTTTATTAGATACCATCGAAAAATATCCACAAAGTATTCAACCTTTCCTTGATATGATAGATGGTCAGAGAATGGATCTTAATAAATTTAGATACAAAGATTTTGATGAATTAAAACTATATTGTTATAGAGTCGCAGGGACTGTAGGTTTAATGACTCAGAACGTTATGGGGATAGATAGCGCTTATACATCAGCACCATGGAGTGCTAAGCCTGACCCCTCGGAAGCAGCTATAGCTCTAGGGATTGCAAATCAATTAACAAATATATTGCGGGATGTTGGAGAAGATAGACAAAGAGGAAGAATTTATCTCCCACAATCGGATATTGAAAAATTTAATTATTCTGAGGAAGAACTTCTAAAAGGCGAAATAAACAATCAGTGGAAGGCACTTATGAACTTTGAATTATCAAGGGCTCGCGATTGGTTCCAAAAGTCAGAAGATGGGATTAAATGGTTATCTTCTGACGCAAGGTGGCCAGTTTGGACATCTTTACGGCTCTATAGAGGAATATTAAACTCTATCGAAAGACTAGACTATGATGTTTTTAATAACAGAGCTTTTGTAAAGAATTCAGTTAAAGCTTTTGAAATTCCTATATCTTTTTTAATCTCTCGAATTAAATAGCTAAGCAGGTGTTTTTTGGTTAGCCAACAAATCTTTTAATTTAGATAGTTCTCCAGCCCATCTTGGATCAGGTGCTTCAAGATTAGGAGCGTCACTATGAACAATTTTCTTAAAATCTTTCCTCTTCTTGTTCTTATTTAAATTTCCACTATTTCTTTTATTTGAAGCAGAATCTTTCTTTTCAGATAACTCTACTCTTAATTTAGAACCATTAAATTCAACTCCATTCAATTTTTGAATTAATAAGTTAGCATTCTCTTCATTGTTCGATGTGGCAAAACCAAACCCTCTGCATTCTTTAGTTTCCTTATCTAAAACAGCTTTAAATCTAATCGAATCAGAAACAGATTTTAAAAGCGTATCAAATTCTTTTGGATTAAATCCTTGTGGTAAGTTGCCAATGTAAATGCGAATACTCATAAATTTTTAAAAATGATTTTGAAGTCTGAACTTCTAAACAAAACTAAGCTATGTGTATTTAATCACATTTTGGCGCATTTTGTTCAATCCATTGCTTTGCTTTATAAATAGCTTCATCAAAATTATTCAACCTTTTATATGCAAGTTCCTTTGAAAGATACTGTAAAAGCTTTCCTATGATAGGCCCATCCTCTATTTTCAGATTTTTTTTGATTACATCACCATTTATTAAATTCGAGGGATGAAATAATTTGTCATCTTTGTCACGCCATCTACTTAGCCAATCAAATCTCAAATTGTGAGGTAAATAAAAAATAAAAGATGGAAGAAACATTTCTAATTCTTGATGTAATACGAATCTATCTAATTCATTTAATTTTGTGATATTTTTTTTCTTCAATAAATAGTGCCATTTCCGTAATAACTTAATTTTTGCAATTTCTGCTTTACTAAAGTTGAACTCTGCAAGAGATGCCTCATCTAAAATTTGGGAAATAAAAAGCAATGGTAAGAATTTCTCCTTTTCTTCCTGGTTAAACTCTGCAAAATTAATTTCCTTTAAATCCAAAAAAAAAGAATCTTCAAATAAATTATTAGAACCAAATATATTAAATTTCTTTATCAAAATTAGAGCCTCAAGAGCATTTACCCCATTTACTATTTTATGAATTTCACAATTAATCCTCTCTTTCGCTACTAAATATAATTTCTCTTTATTTTTGTTTATAAATTCAGATAATTTGGGATCAATTTTAAAATTTAATTCTGAAACAAATCGAAAACATCTTAATATTCGTAAGGGATCATTCAATAAATTTGTCTCTGCATATGTTCTCAACAAGGAAGTTTCTAGGTCTTTTAAGCCATTTAATGGATCAAACAAACACTTCTTGTCAAATAAAAAAGCAATTGAATTAATCGAAAAGTCTCTAGAACACAAATCTCCTTCGATCGTGGATGAAGTCTGGTTAGAAATATCAATATAAATACGATTTAGTATAATCCTTACCACTTCTCTTTTTTTATCTAAAATTATTAATTTAGATTCAATATTTTCAGAAATCTTTTTACCAATATCAATTGCATTGAAAGGGACCACAATATCTACATCAATATCTTCATTGCCTCTACCCAAAATAATATCCCTTATGTAACCACCAACCAAGTACGATCCCTTAGGTAAGAAAGGTAAGATAGAATTCCAATTATGAATTTTTATAGATGTTTCTAATTCATTAATTATTAGTGTATGATCGGTGAGGTTGTTACTTTTCATTTTTTTTATTAATTATGTGCATATGCATCAACTGTAAATGGGTTGATAGATGTATCACTTATCATGATGTTGAAAATAATCATGGTGTAGATAATATTTGTGATGTACCTGATTTTAGAGCAAAAAACCCCTTCATTCATGTCACAATAGTTAAAGATAAGAATGGTGATTACAAAACTGATTGGGATGTTCAATCTTGTGAAAGTTTTTCAAATGAATTTGGGAAATGGGCTCAATTTAATCCAGGGATGGAATTGCCTGTTTAAAGGTAATAGATGACACATAATAAGGAACGAAGGGAAAATTACTCTACATTAGTGATTCATAGCACAGATAATTCTTTTGGCTTTGGATATAGAAAAAACAATAATCTTGAATCTGATGAATTCTTTATAAAGAAATTTGATAATGACTTATGTAACACTTTAATTAACGACTTTAGCAAATTTATTTCCATAGAAAATTTACAAAAAGTACGAAAGATATCTGTCAGTATTGGGCCAGCAAATTTTAATGCTTCGAGACTTGTTGTAGTTTTAGCAAGAACGATCTCTCAGCAAATACATTGTCCTCTAGACGGTTTTAGTTCATTTAAAATAATGGCAAAAAGAATTGCAACAAAAAACAAGATCTTTAGAAACAAACAATCATTCTGGATTTACAAAAAATTGAAAAGAAAAGGATTCATTGCAGGAAAGTATGAAATTTGTCATAAAGCACAACAGCATACTGATCTAATCATTCGAGAAACCGTCTTACCAAAAATTATTCAAGAATTTGAGAGTAAAGAACTTTTTTTTGAGGCTAACTATGAGGATAAAGACGATTTAGCAGAGCTATTAGATTTATCAAATAAAAATTTTTTAAATGAAAATGTAAAGTCATGGCAAAAAGTTTTACCACTTTATCCTATTTCTCCAATTAACTAAATTTTCATCCAATCATATTATTAATATTTTCTTGAAGTTTGATAGTGAAAGAATTTAGATCATCTCTTGATGAACTTTTTGGAGGTAAAAGAGGTTTTCCCACTTTAATAACTATTTTTGAAAACAAAGGAATACAGAATTTAAATTTTATTAGTCTGTGTGAATTAACTATTGCAACAGGCAATAATAATTTTTGATTTTTAAAAGCTAATAATGCTGCGCCTTGTTTTGGCTTATTAACTCGCCCATTTTTTTGACGAGTGCCATCTATAAAAATGCCAATACAATTATTATCTGATAATTTATTACATGCTATTTTAATGGTATTTTTATCAGCAATTCCCCTTTTCACAGGATATGCGCCACAAGCCCTGATAACAAAGCCAAGAAAAGGTATTTTAAAAAGCTCTGCCTTGGCCATAAAAGAAATATTTCGTCCAAGGGCATGGCCCAACAAAGGAGGGTCAAGTAAAGAACCATGATTAGCAACCAAAATAAAAGAATCTTTTTGCGGAATATTTTCTTTGCCTATTAAATGACCTTTAAATACAAATTTGTAAATTGGAAATACAAAAAGTTTGCTAACTAATTCATAGATTAATTTTTGAACTATTTGATTTTTCATACGAATTAATAAGGTATTTGATCAGAAGATGAAACTTGGGAAATTTTTACATCTTTCAAATGTCTTTTTCCTAATCCACTAAGTATATTTGAGGGGCCAATTTCAACAATATGAAGATCACTATCTTTTGCCATTAAATCCATAGTTTCTCTCCACCTCACTCCATTACACATTTGCTTCTCTAATCTAATTTTAAGCTCATGTGGATCGCTACAAAGTGAAGGTTCATAATTACTGATAACTGGGAAAGAAGGATTTCTAAAATTAATCTGTTTTAAATACTCAGAAAATTTTGCTGAAGGTTCATTCATAAATGGTGAATGAAATGCGCCTGAAACATTTAATTTTAGGAATCTTTTGCAAGAAATTTCTCTCGATAAATTATCTAATGCTTTACTTGATCCTGATAAGACAACTTGAGAAGAGCTATTATCATTAGCAATAACAATATCGTCAATTTCTTGTACTAGCAAATCAAGTTGATTTCTATCAAAACCAATTACTGCTGCCATAGATCCTTCCCCAGCATTGACCATTAATTGAGATCTTTCTTTTATTAGTGATACACAATCCTCGAATGAAAAAACATCCGCACAATATAGTGCAGTAATTTCTCCTAGACTATGTCCAGCAACATAAGTTGGTTTAAACCCATTATTCTTTAGTGCATCTAATAAAATCGATTCAATTAAAAAAAGACAAATTTGTGTATTGCTTGTGTTATTCAAATCACTAAGAGGATTTGATGGGTCAGAATTTAACTCACAAATTTCAAATAAATTTCTTTCAAAAATCTCTGAAGCATAACGAAACCTCTCATGTGTGTTTGGCAAATTTTCCACTTGTTTTGCCATTCCAA